>NZ_JBQLZP010000103.1:0-2418 GCF_052168335.1 Roseicyclus sp.
CCGCAGCTTCGAGATCCGGCTCACGGGCGCGATCAAGGGCGGCCTCGCGGCGCGCCTCTCGGGCGTCGCCACCAAGGAACAGGCCGACGCGCTCCGCGGCCTGCGCCTCTACGCCCCGCGCGAGGCGCTTCCGGCGCTGCCGGACGACGAGTTCTACCACGCCGACCTCATCGGGCTCGAGGCCTACGACACCGGCGGCGCGCCGCTCGGGCGGGTCGCCGCGGTCCTGAACCACGGCGCGGGCGACCTCCTCGAGCTGCGCGGGCCGGGCCTCAAGGGCGCCGTCCTCGTGCCCTTCACGCAGGCCATCGTGCCCACGGTCGACCTCGCCTCGGGCCGTCTCGTCATCGACCCGCCCGAGGGGCTTCTCGACTGAAACCGGAACAAATGTACGGTTCCACAGGTTCTACCGGCTGACACGAACGCCGGAGACCCTCATGGACATTCTTTCCCTCATCCTCATCCTGCTCGTCATCGCCGCCATCGCGGGCGTGCTCGGCTTCGGCCGGGTGTCGGGCGCCGCGCTCACGGGCGTGAAGATCCTCGTCGTGATCGCGCTGATCCTCTTCCTCCTCGTGCTCTTCGGCGTGATCGCGCTCGCCTGACCGATCAGGGACGCAGCCGCCAGCCGGTGCGGAAGATCCACGCGATCACGACGAGGCAGAGGACGAGAAAGCCCCCGATCGCCAGGAGCGACCAGCCCACCGGCACGTCCGCCATGCCGAAGAACGACCAGCGGAACCCCGAGATCAGGTAGACGACCGGGTTGAACAGGCTGATCGTCTGCCACGCGCCCGGCAGCATCGAGATCGAGTAGAACGCGCCGCCGAGGAACACGAGCGGCGTGATCACGAGCAGCGGCACGAGCTGCAACTGCTCGAAGTTCTGCGCCCAGATCCCGATGATGAACCCGAAGAGCGCGAAGGACAGGCATGTCAGCACCAGGAAGGCGGCCATGGCGACGGGGTGCAGGATCGTCAGGTCCACGAAGAAGAACGACGTGGCCAGGATGATGAGCCCGATCGCCAGCGCCTTCGTCGCCGCCGCCAGCACGTAGCCCGCCGTCACCTCGAGGAAGGAGACCGGCGCCGAAAGGAGCTCGTAGACCGTGCCGATGAACTTCGGGAAGTAGATCCCGAACGAGGCGTTGGACACCGCCTGCTGCAGCACCGTCAGCATGATCAGCCCCGGCACGATGAAGGCGCCGTAGCCGATGCCCTCGACCTCCTCGATCCGGCTGCCGATGGCGGTGCCGAAGACCACGAAGTAGAGCGAGGTGGTGAGAACGGGCGAGACGATGGACTGCCCGATGGTGCGGAAGGTCCGTCCCATCTCGAAGCGGTAGATCGCACCCACGGCCCTGAGGTTCATGCCAGCTCCTCCGCCACCAGCCCCACGAAGATCTCCTCGAGCGAGCTCTGCCGCGTCTCCACGTCCGACAGGTGCAGCCCCGCCGCCTGGATGTCGGCCAGGAGCCGGGTGATCCCGGTCCGCTCCGCCTGCGTGTCGTAGGTGTAGACGAGGTGCCCCTCGCCCGTCATGCGCAGGTCGTGGTGCCCGAGCGCGTCCGGCACCTCCGCCACGGGTTCGCGCAGCTCGATCACCATCTCCTTGCGCCCCAGCCGCTTCATCAGCGCGGCCTTCTCCTCCACCAGCAGGATGCGCCCCTTGCTGATGACCCCGATCCGGTCGGCCATCGCCTCCGCCTCCTCGAGGTAGTGGGTGGTCAGGATGATCGTGACGCCGTCCTCCTTCAGCTTGCGCACGACCTCCCACATGTCGCGCCGCAGCTCCACGTCGACGCCCGCCGTGGGCTCGTCGAGGAACAGGATGCGCGGCTCGTGGCTCAGCGCCTTGGCGATCAGCACGCGCCGCTTCATGCCCCCCGAGAGCGCGCGGATCGGGCTGTCCCGCTTGTCCCAGAGCGAGAGCTGCCGGAGAATCCGCTCGATCAGCGCGTCGTCCCGGCGCTTGCCGAAGAGCCCGCGCGAGAAGCGGACGGTGGTGATCACCTTCTCGAAGGGCTCGAGGTTGATCTCCTGCGGCACGAGGCCGATCAGGTCGCGCGCGGCGCGGTAGTCCGACTGCGTGTCGTGACCCGCCACCAGCACCCGCCCGCCCGTCGGCTGCACGAGGCCGCAGACAGCGCCGATCAGCGTCGTCTTGCCCGCCCCGTTCGGGCCCAGGAGCGCGAGGATCTCCCCCTCGCGGATCTCGAGCGACACCGCGTCGAGCGCGGTGAAGCCGCCCTCGTAGGTCTTCGAGAGCCGGTCGATGGTCAGGATCGGCCCGGCTGCGGGTCCGGTCACGGGTCCGGTGGCGGTCGCCGTCGTCATGTCGCTCTCCCTCCGAGAGGCGGAGACTTAACCGCGAAACGTCCGCGAACAACCCCCTGCTTGATCCTGGCCCCTGCTTCAT
>NZ_JBQLZP010000104.1:0-4121 GCF_052168335.1 Roseicyclus sp.
GCTTCTCACCGCGTCCACGGACCTCGACCGGTGGGAGGGGTTCCGCGACGCGCTCGGCGCGGCCGGTCGGGGTGTCCATGCCTTCGCGCAAGGCGGCTTCGACCGGGCGCGGGCGGCGGCGGCGGCGCGGGAGATGATGGACGCGCCCGAGCCGCCCGACGCGATCTTCGTCGCCAACGACCACATGGCGCTGGGCGTGCTGGACGAATTGCGCCACGGCATGGGGATCGACGTGCCGGGCGCGGTCTCGGTCGTGGGCTACGACGACGTTCCGGCGGCCGCGTGGAAGGCCTTCGACCTGACCACCGTGCGGCAGCCCGTGGACCGGATGGTGGCCGCGACGGTGGAGATCCTGATGGCCGAGATCGAGGGTCCCGCGGCCCCCGGCAGCGCCGCCGAGATCGCGGCGGAGCTTGTCCTGCGCAGTTCGGCGCGGGTGCCGCCAGATGGGGGTAAAGGCGGCCTTGCGTAAAGAAAAGGCCGCTCATCCTGGGGACAAGCGGCCGGAAAGATCGGAAATGTGAAAGCGTCCGGCGCCTTCAGCGCGCCGCGACGCCCTTGACCGGGGCCTTCGGCACGTCGCAGTTCGCGTCGATGAAGTCGAGCACCAGGGGCCGGATCTTGTCGCGCCAGCTCTTGCCCGCGAAGATGCCGTAGTGGCCGGCGTTGGGCTCGAGATAGGTGGCCTTCTTCGCGTCGGGCAGCCCGGTGCAGAGCTTCAGCGCCGCGACGCACTGGCCGGGAGCCGAGATGTCGTCCTTGCCGCCCTCGACCGTCTTGACCGCGACGGTGGTGATCTTGCCGATGTCCACGCGCTTGCCGTCGACGGTGAAGGCGTTCCGCGCGATCTCGCGGTTCTTGAAGATGCGCTCGACGGTCGTGAGGTAGAACTCGGCGGTCATGTCCATGACGGCGAGGTATTCGTCGTAGAACTTGTTGTGCTTGTCGTGGTCCGAGGCCTTGCCCTTGGCCACCCGCACGATCTGCTCGGAGAAGGCGCGGGCGTGCTTCTCGGCGTTCATCGCCATGAAGGAGGTGAGCTGCTGGAGGCCCGGATAGACCATCCGCCCCGCGCCCGCGTACTTGAAGCCGACGCGCTGGAGCACGTAGCGCTCGAGCTGGCCCATGGTGACGCGGCGGCCGAAGTCGGTCACGTCCGTCGCCGCCGCGTCGGGGTCGATCGGCCCGCCGATCAGCGTCAGCGAGCGGGGCTGCGCCGCCGGCTCCTCCTCGGCGAGGTAGGCGGTGGCGGCGAGCGCCAGCGGCGCGGGCTGGCAGACGGCGATGACATGGGTGTCGGGGCCCATGTGGCGCAGGAAGTCGACGAGGTAGAGGGTGTAGTCCTCGACGTCGAACTTGCCCTCGCTCACGGGGATGTCGCGGGCGTTGTGCCAGTCCGTGATGTGGACGTCGCAATCGGGCAGCAGGCTGAGGACCGTGGAGCGGAGGAGCGTGGCGTAGTGGCCCGACATCGGCGCGACCAGCAGCACCTTGCGGCCCGTCGGCGCGCGGCCCTGCACGTTGAAGCGGATCAGGTCGCCGAACGGCCGGCGCAGCACGCGCTCGACCGCGACCGAGTGGTCGCGCCCGTCGTCGGCGGGGATCGAGTAGATGCCCCAGTCGGGCTTGGCGACCATGCGGGCGAAGCTGCGTTCCGTCACCTCGCCCCAGGCGGCGGTGAGCTGGATCATCGGATTGGCGAGGATGCCGAGCTGCGGGTAGGAACACATGGCCCGCGCGGTGGAGCCCATCCACTGGTTCGTGACCCGCATCGATTCGAAGAAATCGTAGGTGAGAAGGTAGCGCATGTCGTCTCCTGCCTCGCTCGCGCAGAGCGCCGGGCGGCGAGCACGCGCACCCGGTTCAAATGTCGCTTTGCCCCCTCACCTTGGCACCGCTAAGGTTGAAATGGCGCAAATGCAGGATGAAATCAAGGTGACCGAGAGTGACGTCAAGGATCACGGGGGGGAGCGCGAGGTGGGCGAGAACCTTGATCGGCTGAACCAGAACCTCGCCCGGGTGGAGGAACTGTCGAAGCGTCTGGTCGCGGCCCTGTCGCGCCGGGCGCCGGGGGACGTGGGCCTCGAGGGGCCGGGGCAGGACCTGTATATGAAGGCCGGAATGGCCTACTGGCACGAGGCGATGACCAATCCCGCGCGCCTGCTCGAGCACCAGGTGCAGTACTGGGGCAAGACGCTGACGCATTTCCTCGAGATGCAGCAGAACCTCAGCCACGGACAGTTCGTCGCGCCCGGCGACGACCCGGACCTTCCCGACGACAAGCGCTTCGCGAACCCGCTGTGGAAGACTCACCCCTACTTCAACTTCGTGAAGCACCAGTATCTCCTCGGCTCGAAGGCGATCGAACAGGCGGTGGCCGATCTCGACGGGCTCGACGCCAAGGACCGCCAGCGCGTGGCATTCTTCGCCAACCAGATGATCGACCTCTTCTCGCCCACGAACTACCTCGCGACGAATCCCGACGCGCTGGAGCGCGCCGTTGCGACCGAAGGCGAGAGCCTCGTCCAGGGGCTCGAGAACATGGTGCGCGACATCGAGAGCCACCGGGGCGAGCTGCTGCCGACGCTGGCCGACCCGGGCGCCTTCGAGGTCGGCGGCAACATCGCCACCACCGAGGGCTCGGTCGTGTTCCGCAACCGGATGATGGAGCTGATCCAGTACGCGCCCCGGACCGAGACGGTGCACCGCACGCCGCTGGTGATCTTCCCGCCCTGGATCAACAAGTTCTACATCATGGACCTGAAGCCCCAGAACAGCCTGATCCGCTGGGTGGTGGAGCAGGGCTACACGCTCTTCGTCGTGAGCTGGAAGAACCCCGACGCGAGCTATTCCGACGTGGGTCTCGAGACCTACATCGAGGAGGGCTACCTCGAGGCGGTGCGCGTCGCCCGCGAGATCACCGGCGAGGACCAGGTCAACGCGGTCGGCTACTGCATCGCGGGCACGACGCTGACCGCGACGCTGTCGCTCCTGAAGAAGCGGGGGGAGAAGCCGATCAAGTCGGCGACCTTCTTCACCACGCTCACCGACTTCTCCGACCAGGGGGAATTCACGGTCTTCCTGCAGGACGACTTCGTGGACGCGATCGAGCGGCAGGTCGTCGCCGAGGGCATCCTCGACAGCCACTACATGTCGAAGACCTTCTCGTTCCTGCGCGCCAAGGACCTCGTCTACGGGCCCGCGATCCGCAGCTACATGATGGGCGAGGCGCCGCCCGCCTTCGATCTGCTCTACTGGAACGGGGACTCGACGAACCTGCCCGGCCGGATGGCGGTGCAGTACCTGCGCCGCCTCTGCCAGGGCAACGCGCTGTGTTCGCAGGAGGGGCTGTCGCTCTTCGGCGAGACGCTGTCGGTCCGCGACATCGACCTGCCGGTCTATGCCATCGCCTGCGAGACCGACCACATCGCGGCCTGGAAGGACAGTTTCCGGGGCGTCGTGCAGATGGGCTCGCGCAACAAGACCTTCGTTCTGTCGGAGTCGGGCCACATCGCGGGCATCGTCAATCCGCCGTCCAAGAAGAAATACGGCCACTACGTGAACCCCGAGGTGAAGGGCACCCCGGAGGACTGGCTCAAGGCCGCAGAATACAGCGAGGGCTCGTGGTGGCCGCGTTGGGAGGAATGGCTCGCGAGTCGCTCGGGCAAGCAGGTTCCGGCGCGCGTTCCGGGCGAGGCGGGCTATCCCGTGCTTGCCGCGGCACCCGGAACCTACGTTCTCGAGAAGACAAGCGGCTGATTTCCCAGACGTAAAGACAGGGTTTCCCCAGCGTCATGCTGCACCGCAGAAAGAGGTTGACTTTCTGCACCGCAGCATTCATATATGACGCAATCGCAGCAACCGCCGCGAGCGACGCGGACACAGGAGAAACCAGATGGCCACGAAGACCCCCGACTACACCAAGATGATGACCGACATGATGGGTTCCTTCCCGATGGACATGTCCGCCATGAACGACGCCTTCAAATCCTCGGCCGCCATGGGCGAGAAGATGTCGAAGGTGATCCTCGACGCCGCCGAGAAGTCGACCGAGATCTCGTCGAAGTGGACGAAGGACACGCTCGCCAAGATGGGCGACGTCACCGCCGTCAAGTCCGAGC
>NZ_JBQLZP010000105.1:0-7637 GCF_052168335.1 Roseicyclus sp.
CGCGGCGAGGCCCGCGAGCGCGCGCGCCCGGCCCGTGGCCCGCGCATCGTCGATGGCCGCGCGCAGCAGGCCCGCCCCGTGGCGCGCGCAGATCCCCCGGATCAGCCGCGAGGCGCGCCGCCCGGCCGAGATCTGCGCCCAGAGGTCGCCGGTCACGAAGTCCGGCAGGCGCGAGTTCGTCCGGATGATGTCGGCCACGGCCTCGTTGCGCCGCCCCTTCTCGAAGAGCTTCACGATGGGCAGGCGCAGGCCCTCGGCAACGATCCCGGTGACGTCGACCGCCATCGAGCCCGGCGTCCGCCCGCCGATGTCGCCCCAATGCGCGATCGAGGCCGCCCAGGCGACGCATTCCCCCTCGAAGAAGACCGGCTCGGCCACGACCACGTCGTTGAGATGCGTGACGCCCCCGAAATTGGGATCGTTGGTCAGGAAGACGTCGCCCTCGGCGATGCGCCCGCCCTCGCGCGCGAGGATCGCCTTCACCGACTTGTCGAGGACGCCGACGAAGGACGGGATGCCCGCGCCCGAACTGACCAGTTCCCCTTCCGCGTCGGTGATCCCGGTGCCGACGTCCAGCACCTCGTAGATGATCGGGCTCATCGCGGTCTTGCGGAGAACCTCGAACATCTCCTCGGCGGCGGCGTCGAGGGCCGCCTCGATCACCGACAGCGTGAAGGGATCAGCCATCGATCCGGACCGCGTCGCGCGGCAGGCCCGAGAGGATCTCGGGGCCGTCGGTGCGCAGGATCACGATCTCCTCCAGCCGGATGCCGAAGCGGTCGGGCATGTAGATGCCCGGCTCGATGGAGAAGACCATCCCCTCGTCGAGCACGGTCTGCGAGGTGGCGGTGATGTAGGGCGGCTCGTGGACCTCGGTGCCGAGGCCGTGGCCGGTGCGGTGGACGAAGTAGTCACCGTAACCCGCCTCCGTGATGACGCCGCGCGCCGCGTCGTCGACGACATGCGCCTTCACGCCGGGCCGCGCGGCCTTCAGCGCCGCCGCGACCGCGCGCTCGACCACCGCGTGGACCTCGGCATAGCCCTCGGGGCCCGCGCCGATCAGCGCCATGCGCGTGATGTCCGACGAATACCCCTCCGACCCCGCGCCGATGTCCATGACCACCGCGTCGCCGGGCTTCAGCACCGTCTCGCCGGTGTGGTGGTGCGGGAAGGCGCCGTTCCGGCCCGTGCCCACGATGGTGAAGAGCGGCTTGGCGCCGTCCTGCGCGAAGCTCGCCCGCGCGATGGCGGCCACCTCCGCCTCGGTCATGCCGGGGCGCATGGCGGCCCAGGCGGCCTGCATGGCGCGGTCGGCCTGGCCCGCGTTGCGCTTGAGCGCGGCGTATTCCTCGGCCGACTTGCGCATCCGGAGCGCGCCCACGGTGTCGGCGGTGAAGCTGCGCGCGGCCCCGGGCAGCGCGTCCGTCACCAGCGCGGCGTGGTCGGCCCGCATGCACTCGTCGAGGACGAGCGCGCCCGCGCCCTCCGCCCCGAACGCGGCGAGCAATGCGCGCAGCGCCGCCTCCGGCCCCTCGGCGTCGGCCCAGGGGAAGAACGGCAGATCGGTCTGCTGCCGCGCGCTTTCGGCCTCGAGCGCGGGCATGAGGAAGCCCGCGTACCCCTGCGTCACGACGGCGAGGCAGGGCCGCTCGTCGGCGTGCGGCCTGACGCCGAGAAGCCAGGCCATGTGCGCGCCCGGCGCGAGCACCACGATGTCGGTTCCCGTCTCGGCCATGCGCGCCCGCAGCGCCTCGAGCCTGTGATTGCTGGTCATTGCCGTCTCTCCCGTCTCAGTTTCCCGTCTCGATCACGACCTTGCCGTGCGCCTTGCGGGGCCGGCTGAGGTAGGCCCAGGCGTCGCGGTAGCCCTCCATCGGGTAGACCCGGTCGATCCGCGGCGCGAGCCTGCCGTCCGACAGGGCGGCATAGACGAAGGCCGTGCCGCGCCCGCGCGCCGCGTCGTCCTCCACGTAGTTGAAGAGCGAATAGGGTTTGAAGGTCGCGTTGGCCTGGAACATCTCGACGAAGGGCAGCGTCGGCCATTCTCCGTCGAGCGTTCCGTAGAAGAAGATCTGCGCGTTCCGCGCCAGCGCCGGCGCATAGCGCGCGATCATGCCCGCGCCCACCGGATCGAAGGCCGCGTCGATGCCGCGCCCGTCTGTCGCCGCGCGGATCTCGGCGGCGAGGTCGGTGTCCTCGCCGGTGACGATGACGTGGCGCGCGCCGCTCTCGCGGAGGTAGGCGGCACTGTCGGGGTCGCGCGTCGTGCCGATCATGTTCGCCCCGGCGAGGCGCCCGATGGCGAGCGCGGCGTTGCCCGCCGTGCCGGTCGCCGCGGTGACGAGGATCGAGGTGTCCGGGCCCGCCTTCGCCAGCTCCGTCACCGGGTAGTAGGCGGTCATGAACTGCATCCAGACCGACGCCGCCTCGACCGCCGTAAGGCCCTCGGGCGCGGGCGTCACGTAGCGCGCGTCGACGCAGGCGAAGTCCGCGCTCGTGCCGTCGTTGCCGTAGAAATAGGGCAAGGTGCAGTAGCGCCGCCCGAGCTCGATCCCGGTGACACCCTCGCCCAGCGCCTCGGCCACGCCCGCCGCCTCCATCCCGATCCGCGCCGGAAAGCGCGGGAAGCTGAAGGAATAGCGGTCGAGCATCAGGTCCATGTCGCCCCAGTTGAGCGCGAAGGCCTCGATCCTGAGGCGCACCTGCCCCGGACCCGGCACCGGAACCGGCGCCTCGACGAGGTCGAGCCCCGCCCAGCCGTCGGACCCGTGGATGACCCATTCGCGGGGCATTCATGCCTCCACGACGATGCGCCCGCCGAAGGCCGGGCCGTTGTCGAAGCTGCCGATGGCGGCGATCTCGGCCTCGGGCGGGGCCTCGCAGGACCACTTGCGCGAGGGCACCCAGCCGCAGTCGCGCTTGAGGAGGGCGCCGTATTCCGCCCGCTTCAGCGCCGCGATGGAGGGGTCGATGACCGGCACGCCGAGGCGGTCCTCGACGTTGCGGTAGAAGCCCACCTCCATCGTGCAGCCGAGGATCAGCGCCTCGGCGTAGTCCTCCTCGACCGCGCGGCGGCCGGCGGCGATCAGGCGGCTCTCGGTGCGGGCGTGGTCCTCCTGGAACTCGGTCACGCCGAGCTCGACATGGTAGAAGCCCGCCAGCCGGTCGCGATGCCCGAGCGCGTGGACGGTGGACTGCATCTGGTCGACCCACTTGCGCCGCCCCACGATCACGCCGAAGCGGTTCGAGAGGCTGGCCGCGATCTCGCACGACGCGGCGCAGGGCGCGGTCACGATCATGTCGCCCGAGACCTCGCGCGCCTCGGCGAGGCCGGTGTCGTAGAAGCAGCCGATGGCGAGCGCGTCGAAGCCCTCGCGCGCCGCCGCACGTGCGGCGCGGATGATCCCCGCCGTCACCATCCCCTCGTAGCTGCGGAACTCGATGTGCGAGAAGCGGCCGACGCTCTCGGGCAGCGAGGTGACGTGGACCTCGGTTCCCGGCAGCTTGTAGTCCCGCGCCATCTCCGCGAAGAGGTCGTCGTGCCCCGCCCTGTGGGCGACGGGGCTGAGATACATGATCTTGACCATCTGGTGTCCTCCCCCTCAGACCTTCACGCCGTGGATCTCCTCGGCACGCGCGGCGTCGAGAAGGCCGTTCTTCACGTCGCGCCGCACCGCGTCCGGGTCGCGCGCCTTCGGGTCGCCGTAGCCCGCCCCGCAGGAGGTCACGACGCGCACCACGTCGTCGGTCGTCAGCGAGAGCCCGGAGACGAAGCTGTAGCGCGCCGTCTCGCCGCCGGCCTTCAGCACCTCGACGTAGTTGCCCGAGCCCTCCTCGCCGCCCTCGAGCGGCCAGGGCTTGACCCGCGAGCGCGTGTAGCCCGCCGTCAGGAACCCCTTCTCGGTGCGGATGCGGTATTCGAGCACAAGGCCCCGCCCGCCGGTCCACGCCCCCTCCCCGCCCGGCGCGGTGTTGAGCGCCATGCGGTCCACGAAGAGGCCGTTGCGCGCCTCCGAGATCTCGGCGGGCGTGTTGTAGGTCTCGCCGTGGAAGCCCGAGAAGATGCAGGGGTTGCCGTCCCGCCCGTCCCAGGCGCCCCAGCCGCCGATCTGCGGCTCGATGATCGTGTATTGCCGCCCCGTGTCGGGGTGGATGCCGCCGATGAAGGTGCCGCAGATCGAGCTGAAATGCCCGGCGGGCAGCCGCTCGGGGATGTGCGGCGCGAGGCAGCGCCAGATCAGGTCGTAGACCCGCACCTCCGTCTCGAAGTAGAAGCCGATGGCCGCGGGCTCGCCCGCGTGGAAGATCGAGCCCTCGCGCGTCAGCACCTTGAGCGGCCGGAAGCTGCCGTCGTTGGCGGGCGTCTCGGGGTCCGTCACCGACTTGAAGACCATCTGCGCGCAGATCATCGTGCCGTCGCGGCTGGTGTTGGTCGGGCCCGCGTCCTGGTCGGGGTTGTCGCGCAGGTCGACCACGAACTCGTCCGCCGAGATCGTGATCTTCACGTTGAAGACGCGGCCGTCGTCCTGCTCCTCGCTGAGTTCGAAGGTCCCGTGCGGCAGCTTGGCCAGCTCGGCCTTGGCGGCCTGCTCGCCGAAGGCCATGAACTGCTCCATCGCGCGGATGAAGGTGTCGACGCCGTATTTCGCGGCCAGCCCCTCGAGCCTTCGCGCGCCCACCCGGACGCTCGCGATGGCGGCCCAGACGTCGCCCTTGAGAAAGTCGGGCATCCGGCTGTTGACCGTGATGATGTCCATCACCGACTGGTCGGTCTCGCCCTCGCGGATCAGCTTGACCGCCGGAAGGCGCAGCCCCTCCTGGAAGATCTCGGTCGCCTCCCCCGAGAGCGAGCCGGGCGCCATGCCGCCCACGTCCGAGTTGTGCGCGATGTTCGCCGTCCAGGCGATGAGCCGCCCCTCGGCGAAGACCGGCATGGCCAGCACGAGGTCGTTCAGGTGCGTGACGCCGCCGTGCCAGGGGTCGTTGGTGATGAAGACGTCGCCGGGGCGGATGTCCGCGTGCTTGGACAGGATGAACTGCACCGACTTGTCGAGCACTCCGATGAAGGCCGGGATGCCCGCCCCCGACGAGGCGATGCGCCCCTCCGCGTCGGTGATGCCCGTGCCCATGTCGAGCACCTCGTAGATGATCGAGGACATCGCCGTCTTGCGCATGGCGGCGAACATCTCGTCGGCGGCGGCCTGGAGCGAGTTCTGGATGATCTCCAGCGTGATCGGGTCGTTCGCGCTCATGCCCGTCCCTCCAGGTGGATGTGGATGTTGCGGAAGGCGTCGACCTCGACGCGGTTGCCGGGGTGGATGACGACGGTGGTGCCCGCGTCCTCCACGATCGCGGGGCCGGTGAAGGCCATGCCGGGCGCGAGGCGGTCGCCGTCGTAGATGTCGGCCTCGTGCCGCCCCTCGAGCGCGTAGTCGACGACGCGCCGCCCCTTGTGCGCGGGCGTGGCGTCGGGCGGTCCGAGCTCCGCCGGCTTCATGGTGAGCTTGCCGACCTCGGCGCGGGCGACGAGGTGGATGCCGACCATCTCGACCGGCGCGTCGAGGCGGTAGGTGTATTCGCGCTCGTAGGCGGCGTGGAAATCGTCCGCGATGGCGCCCAGCGCCGCGTCCGTCACCGGCCCCTGAAGCTGCACCTCGGTCGTGTGCTCCTGGTTCTGGTAGCGGAACTTGCCGTAGCGCAGGAAGTCGACGCGGGCCGGATCGACGCCCTCCTCCTCGAAGGTGGCGCGGGCCTGCGCCTCGGCCTCGGCGAACACGCCCTCGATCACCGCGCCCGCGCCGGGCGCCAGGTCGCAGAGCTGCGTCACGAAGTAGTCGCGCCGGAGGTCGGACATCATCATGCCCCAGGCCGAGAAGACGCTGGCCGCGTTCGGCACGACGACCTTGCGCACCTGGAGCTCCTGGCCCAGCGCCACGCCGTGCATCGCGCCGCCGCCGCCGAAGGCCAGCAGCGTGAAGTCCCGCGTGTCGTGGCCGCGGTTGAGGCTGACGAGTTTCAGCGCGTTGACCATGTTGTTGTTGGCGATGCGGATGATGCCCTGCGCCGCCTCGTCCACCGAGACGCCGAGCCTCTCGCCCACGGCCCTCAGCGCCGCCTCGGCCGCGCCCATGTCGGCCACGACCTCGCCGCCGCAGAAGAAGTCGCGGTTGATCCGGCCGAGCCAGAGGTTCGCGTCCGTCGTCGTGGCGTCCGTCCCGCCGCGGCCATAGGCGGCCGGCCCCGGCTGCGCGCCCGCCGATTGCGGGCCGACATGCAGCTTGCCGAAGTCGTCCACCCAGGCGATCGAGCCGCCGCCGTTGCCGATCTCGACGAGGTCCACGACCGGCACCATGATCGGGTAGCCCGCCGACTTGCGGCTGCGCTCGATCCAGTAGTCGGTCATGATGCGGACCTCGCCGCCCTCGATGAGCGAGCACTTCGCCGTCGTCCCGCCGATGTCGAGGGCGAGGATGTTCGGCTCGCCGATCAGCTTGCCGAGTTCGGCCGCGCCCCAGAAGCCGGACGCGGGACCGCTCTCGACCATCGTGATCGGCACGGCGGAGGTGGCGGCGAGGCTGTCGACGCCGCAGTTCGACTGCATGATGTAGGGGCTCTTGCGCAGGCCCTGCGCCCTCAGCCCCTCGTCGAGCTTGCCGAGGTAGCGCGCCGCGACCGGCTGCACGAAGGCCGAGAGGACGGCGGTGTTCGTGCGCTCGTATTCGCGCCATTCCCGCGTGATCTGGTGCGCCGCGACGACCGAGACGCCGGGCCAGAGCCGCCGAACCTCGGCCAGCGTCGCCTCCTCGTGGGCCGTGTTGGCGTAGCCGTGGAGGAGGCAGATCGCGACGGCCTCCACCCCCTCGGCGCGGAAATGCTCGAGGATCGCGGGCAGGCCCGAGAGGTCGAGCGGCGCACGCTCCTCGCCGCGGTAGGTCATCCGGCCCGGCACCTCGGCGCGCAGGTGGCGCGGCACGAAGGGCGCGGGCTTCACGTAGTGGAGGTTGAAGAAGTCCGGCCGGTTGCCGCGCGCGATCTCGAGCACGTCGCGGAAACCCTCGGTCGTGACGAGACCCACCTTCACGCCCTTCCGCTCGGTCAGGGCGTTGATGACGACGGTGGTGCCGTGCGCCATGAAGTCGACCGTTTCGGGCGCGATCGCGCCCTTGGCCAGCACGTCGAGGACGCCCTTCTCGTAGTCGGGGGGCGTGGTGTCGGACTTGGCGGTGACGATCTCCATCGTCCCGTCGGGCCGCATCTCGAAGGCGACGAGGTCGGTGAAGGTTCCGCCCACGTCGGTCGCCACGCGCCGGATCGTCTGTGCCATCTCAGGCTCCTTTCTTCAGGGACGCGGCCAGCAGGAAGGCGGCGGCGCCCGGCAGCTTCAGGGCTTCGGCGGCGGCCACGCGGTCGGGCGTGTAGTGGCCGGCCTCGTGCAGGCAGTTGAGCGTGCCGATCACGGCGCCGCCCACCACCACGGGCACGTTCATGCAGGACTCGCAGCCGAGCGACCGGATCAGCTCGTGGTCCGGGAAGACATCGGCGATCTCCTCGATCGTGTTGGCCACGAAGGTCTCGTGCCGCCCCTCCACCACGTCGGTCCAGCGCCCGGACTGGAGCGGCTTCTCCCCCGAGACCGG
>NZ_JBQLZP010000106.1:0-28790 GCF_052168335.1 Roseicyclus sp.
CGCGCGGGCCGTAGCGGGCCTCGAGGCTCTCGGGGGTCTCGCCCGCGTCCTCGATGATGTCGTGGAGAAGGCCCGCGATGGCCATGTCCTCGTCGCCGCCGGCCTCGAGCACGAGGGAGGAGACCGCCATGAGGTGCGAGATGTAGGGGATCGCCGTGCCCTTGCGGGTCTGGGCGGCATGGGCCGCGCGGGCATGGAGAAGGGCCGCGTCGAAACGCTCTGTCAGCATGGATGCTCCTTTTCGGGGGATGTTCCGCATCCGCATCGTCCGCACGCGCGAAGCGTGTCGCCGTGCAGATCAGGGATGCGAAGGGGGGGAGAGGGCGAAATCGCCCTCGCTCCGGAGACATGCGGTCGATGACGCCCCGGCAAGGGCGCCGCCGCCTCAGGCCGCGTCTTCCTCGCCGTTCGAGGGCGCGCCCTCGTCGGTCGGGGCCTCGGTCGCCTTCTTGGCGCGGCTGCGGCGCTTCTTCGGTGCGGGCTTCGCCGGTTCCCCGGCCTCGGCGGGCGCCTCTGGAGTTGCCGCCTCGGGGGCCTCCGCTTCGGGGCTCTCCACCTCGGGGGCCTCGACCTCCGCGACCTCCTCCTCCGGCGCCTCGTCCTCGTCGAGATCGAAGTCGCGCGCGGGGCCGCCACGCCGCTCGTCGAAGCTCATCGCGATGAAGCCGGGCAGGTGGTCGCCCATGCCGACGACGCTGCTGCGCTCGCCCCGGTCGCCCCTGTCACTCCGCTCGCGCCTGCCCTCGGGCCGGTCGCGCCGGCCCTCGGCGGGCTCGCGGTCGCGTTCGCGGCGGTCGGGACGGGGCGGACGGCCCTCCTCCCGGCGCTCCAGCGGCTCGGGCGCGGCCTGAACCTCCGGCGCGGCGGGTGCCGACTCCTCCCGGTCGCGGCCGCGTCCGCCACGGCGGCGGGACGGGCGCTCGCCCTTGCCCTCGTCCTCGCGGCGCGGGCGCTGCGGGCGGTCGGTGGGCGTCCAGGGCGCCTCGGCGCGGGGGATCATGGTTTCGATCAGGCTCTCGATGGCGCCGAGATACTTGCCGTCCGACGGCACGCAGAGCGTGATCGCCACGCCCTTGCGGCCCGCGCGGCCCGTGCGCCCGATGCGGTGGACGTAATCCTCGGCATGGCTCGGCACGTCGTAGTTGAAGACGTGGCTGACCGAGGGGATGTCGAGCCCGCGCGCGGCCACGTCGGAGGCCACGAGGAAGCGGATCGTCCCCGCCCGGAACCCGTCGAGCGTGCGCGTCCGGTGCGACTGGTCGAGGTCGCCGTGGATCGCCTCGGCGTTGAAGCCGTGCTTCTTCAGGGACTTCGCCACGATGTCGACGTCGACCTTGCGGTTGCAGAAGATGATCGCGTTTGTGCAGGCCTCGCCCTCGGCGTTGATCGCGGCGCGCAGCATCTCGCGCTTGTCGGCGGCGGCGGTGTCGCGGCGGGTCGGCGTGAACTCGATCAGGCGCTGCTCGATCGTGGCCGAGGTCGTGGCCTGCCGCGCCACCTCGATCCGCGCGGGGTTCGACAGGAACGTGTTGGTGATCCGCTCGATCTCGGGCGCCATGGTGGCCGAGTAGAACATCGTCTGGCGGGTGAAGGGCACGAGGCCGAAGATGCGCTCGATGTCGGGGATGAACCCCATGTCGAGCATCCGGTCGGCCTCGTCCACGACCATGACCTTCACGTCCGTGAGGATCAGCTTGCCGCGCTCGAAATGGTCGAGCAGGCGGCCGGGCGTCGCGATCAGCACGTCGACGCCCTTGTCGATGAGGGCGTCCTGCTCCTTGAAGCTGACGCCGCCGATCAGCAGCGCCTTGGTCAGCTTCACGTATTTTGCGTAGGTGTCGAAGTTTTCGGCCACCTGCGCGGCAAGCTCGCGCGTCGGGCACAGGACCAGCGAACGCGGCATCCGTGCGCGGGCGCGGCCGCGGGCCAGTGCCGTGATCATCGGCAGCGTGAAGCTCGCCGTCTTGCCGGTGCCGGTCTGCGCGATCCCGAGGACGTCGCGTCCCTCGAGGGCGGGGGGAATGGCGCCCGCCTGGATCGGGGTGGGGGTTTCGTAGCCTGCTTCGGCCACGGCCTTGAGAACCTTGGGATTAAGGTTGAGGTCGGAAAAGCTCGTCATCTGCGTCCATGATGGCCGGCGGGATCGCCCCGGCGGCGGGAGAGGATGGAGCGCAATGGGCCGGCGCGCTCCGCGTCGCGGGCCGCGCGTACCGCGACCCTGCGGGGCACATAACGCAAAAGGATTGGAGGGTCAAATTGCCTGACGCGGCTGTGCTTCGCCAGGATGCGAGGGCAGTCACGCGCAGGTTACGGATTCGCGGGAGCGTGCCTGCGTCGTCGTTCCCGTCGCGAAAGGTGATCTCCATGAAGACCGTCCTGCTCCCCGCCGCCCTCCTCATGTTCCCCGCCGCCTTGGCCGCGCAGGAGATGGTGCCCGCGACCCTCGCGGGCCACGCCGTCCTGCCGGCCTTCTCGTTCACGCCGCCGCCCGCCGATGCGCCGGCGGAGACCTGGATCTCCGGCCGCTTCACCGCCGGCACCGCGCCGGTGCGGACGCCCCTCTCGCTCGACCAGAACGGCGTTGCGCGGCCCTTCATGGGCCAGCCGTTGCAGGGTTTCTCGGGCTTCGCGCTGGCGCGGGCTGACGACGGCGCGCTTGTCGCGCTGATCGACAACGGCTTCGGCTCGCGCGCCAACAGCTCGGACGCGCTCCTCAGCTTCACGCGCGCGACCGTCGACTTCGAGACCGGCGCGATGCGGGTGGCGGCGCGCGTCTGGCTCAGCGATCCCGACCACGTCGTGCCCTTCCGCATCGTCCACGAGGCGACCGACACGCGGTATCTGACCGGCGCCGACTTCGACATCGAGAGCATCCAGGTCATCGGCGACACCGTCTTCATCGGCGACGAGTTCGGCCCCTACATCCTGACCGCGACGCTGGACGGCGTGCTGACGGGCGTGCATCCCGTCACCCTCGACGGGGTCGAGCTGCGCTCGCCCGACCACCCGGCGCTGCGCGTCCCGGCCGAGGCGGGGACCGACTGGCGCGTGCCGCGCTCGCGCGGGTTCGAGGGACTGGCGATGACGCCCGATGGCGCGACGCTCTGGGCGATGCTCGAGGGCGCGATCCTCGACGCCGAGGGCGCGGAGGAGACGGGCACCGTCCGCATCCTCGCCTTCGATCCCGGGACGCGCGCCTTCACCGGCGAGAGCCTGCGGATGCGCCTGACCGAGGGCGCCTCGGCCATCGGCGACTTCAACTTCATCGACGCGACCCGCGCTCTGGTGATCGAGCGCGACGGCGGCGAGGGGCACCCGAGCCTCGCCTGCGCCGAGGGGCAGACCGAGGGCTGCTTCCGCAACCCCGCGCGGGTAAAGCGCGTCACGCTGATCGACATGGGCCAGGTCGATGCCGAGGGCTTCGTCGCGCGGCTGGCGCAGATCGACCTCATGGACATCGCGGACCCCGACGGCCTCGCGCGGATGCCGACGGACGGCGCGGTGCCCGAGGGGCGTTTCGTCTTCCCCTTCGTCACCATCGAGAGCGTGATCGCCGAGGACGGGGAGCACATCCTCGTCGGCAACGACAACAATCTGCCCTTTTCGGCGGGGCGTCAGCTCGGCGTGGCGGACGCCAACGAGGTGATCCGCCTGCATGTGCCGGAACTATTGGCCGCGCGCTGAGCCGTCAGGCCGCGCGGGCGGAAGGATGGAGGGCGGGCGCGTAGCCCGCCCTCAGCACGTCGAGGATCGGCGCGGGCGTGAGCACGGTGGCCGGGCCCACGGGCCGGGGCCGGGGCACGCCGTAGCCGCCGGGGGTGAAGGGCAGGAGGCCGTCGCCGATGGCCAGGCAGGGCGCGCCCTCGTGCAGCACGAAGGCGCCGTCCGGCAGGGTGGCGATATCCGCGACGTGCCGCACCTGCGCCCGGCTCCGCGTCACGCGGGCGGGGTGGAGGGCCGCGTCCATCGCGGGCGCGCTTGCCGTCTCGCCCGTGGCCCGCGCCCAGGCCGCGCGGAACCGGTCGTAATCCGCGCGCCGGCATTCCGCGCAGGGCCGGTGCCCGGCGGCGAGCGCCACCGCCTCGTCGAGGAAGAACAGCTCCGTATAGGCGCCGGGCGACATCGGCACGCGGCGACGCCCCTTGAAGGAGAGGACGCACGCGATCCACGCCTTGTGCCGCCACCGCGCCGCCCCGAGCCGCCGCGCCCCGTCATGCAGGATCCCCCGGTTCCCCATGAAGAGCCCCCGCGCGGGGTCGGCGACGATCTCGCCGGTGGGCAGGACGCGGTTCTGGAGGGTCAGACCATCAACTCCTTCGTCGCCGACAGCGTCACGTCCGGGTAATCGCGCACCACGCGGTCGATGTCCCATTGCATCCGCGTGAGGTAGACGGGGTCGCCGTCATTGTCCTCGGCCATGTGCTGCTTGTTGGCGGCCATGAAGGCCTCGACCTTGGGCTTGGGGCCGCTGACCCAGCGGGCGGAGGTGAACTGCGAGGGCTCGAAGCGGACGGGCAGGCCGTACTCGATCTCGATCCGGCTCGCCAGAACCTCGAACTGGAGCGCGCCCACGACCCCCACCACGAAGCCCGAGCCGATCATCGGCTTGAAGACCTTGGCGGCCCCCTCCTCGGCGAACTGCATCAGCGCCTTGTCGAGGTGCTTGGCCTTCATCGGGTCGCCGGCGCGGCAGGTCTGCAGCAGCTCGGGCGCGAAGCTCGGGATGCCGGTGAAGCGCAGGCCCTCGCCCTCGGTCAGCGCGTCGCCGATGCGGAGCTGGCCGTGGTTGGGGATGCCGATGATGTCGCCGGCCCAGGCCTCCTCGGCGAGTTCGCGGTCGCTCGCGAGGAACAGCACGGGGTTCGTGATCGCCATGGGCTTCTTCGAGCGCACATGCGTCAGCTTCATGCCACGCTGGAAATGGCCCGAGGCGAGGCGGACGAAGGCCACGCGGTCGCGGTGCTTGGGGTCCATGTTGGCCTGCACCTTGAACACGAAGCCGGACACCTTGGCTTCCTCGGGCGCCACCTCGCGCGGCTCGGCGTGCTGGACCTGCGGCTCGGGGCCGTATTCGGCGATGCCGTCCATCAGCTCCTTCACGCCGAAGGAGTTGATGGCCGAGCCGAACCAGATCGGCGTCAGCGTGCCCTGGAGGAAGGCCGCGCGGTCCATCGGCGGCAGGAGCTCGCGCGCCATCTCGACCTCCTCGCGGAGCTTGTCGAGAAGCGCGGCCGGGATGTGCTGCGCGAGCTTCGGGTCGTCGAGGCCCTGCATCTTCACGCTCTCGGCCACGCGGTTCCGGTCGGCGCGGTCCATCAGCTCGAGCCGGTCGTGGAGGAGATCGTAGCAGCCGAGGAAGTCGCGCCCCATGCCGATGGGCCAGGAGGCGGGCGTCACGTCGATGGCGAGGTTTTCCTGGATCTCGTCGATGATCTCGAACGTGTCCCGGCTCTCGCGGTCCATCTTGTTGCAGAACGTCAGGATCGGCAGGTCGCGCAGGCGGCAGACCTCGAAGAGCTTGCGGGTCTGGCTCTCGACGCCCTTGGCGCCGTCGATGACCATGATCGCCGCGTCCACGGCGGTAAGCGTGCGGTAGGTGTCCTCGGAGAAGTCCGAGTGGCCGGGCGTGTCCACGAGGTTGAAGCGCCAGGTCCGGTAGTCGAAGGACATGGCCGAGGCGGAGACGGAGATGCCCCGGTCCTTCTCCATCTGCATGAAGTCCGAGCGCGTGCGCCGCGCCTCGCCCTTGGCGCGGACCTGCCCCGCCATCTGGATCGCGCCGCCGAAGAGGAGGAACTTCTCCGTCAGCGTCGTCTTGCCGGCGTCCGGGTGCGAGATGATCGCGAAGGTCCGCCGCCGCGCGATCTCGGGCGGCAGGGTCGGGCGGTTCGTGGGCTGGGTCGCGTCGAGCATGGGCGGGCATATAGCGGCGGGGCGGGGACGCCGCAACGCCGCTCGGCGCCGGTCGAGGCTGGCCGCGCGCGGGCGGGGCTGCTATCAGGCTCGGGCAATTCACGAACGGGAGGGACCGGGATGGATCTGGGGATCAGGGGACGGCGGGCGCTCGTCTGCGCCTCGTCGAAGGGGCTCGGGCGCGGCTGCGCCGAGGCGCTGGCGGCCGAGGGCGTGGACCTCGTCCTGAACGCGCGCGGCGCCGAGGCGCTGGAGGCCACCGCGCAGGCGATCCGCAACGCCTATGGGGTGAACGTGACCGCCATCGCCGCCGACATCACCACCGAGGAGGGCCGCGCGAAGGTCCTCGACGCCGCGGGCGAGATCGACATCCTCGTGACTAACGCGGGCGGCCCGCCGCCCGGCCTCTGGTCCGACTGGGGGCGCGAGGACTTCATCAAGGCGCTCGACGCCAACATGCTGACGCCCATCGCGCTGATGTCCGCGCTGATGCCGAAGATGATCGAGCGGCGCTGGGGCCGCGTCGTCAACATCACCTCGCAGTCGGTGAAGGCGCCGATCCCGGCGCTGGGCCTCTCGAACGCGGCGCGGACGGGTCTGACGGGCTATGTCGCGGGCACCGCGCGGCAGGTCGCGCAATACGGCGTGATCGTGAACAACATGCTGCCCGGCATCCATGCGACCGACCGCGCGATCTCGCTCGACGGGGCGGTGTCGAAGAACGAGGGCATCAGCATGGACGAGGCGAAGAAGCGCCGCGAGGCCACGATCCCCGCCCGCCGCTACGGCACGGCGGAGGAGTTCGGGCGGATGTGCGCCTTCCTCTGCTCGGAGCACGCGGGCTTCATCGTGGCGCAGAACATCCTGCTCGACGGCGGCGGCACGAACGCGACGATCTGACATGGAGGAGGGGGCGGGCTTCTCGCTGAAGGACCACCTCTTCAACGCCGACAGCCTCGGCGATCTGGCGGCGGACTTCGCGCGGGGCGTGCCGGGGTTCCCGGCGCGCGCCTTCCTCGACCGGGTGCTGCCGGGGCTGGCCGAGCGCACGCTCCTCGACCGGATCGACTGGATCGCCGACTGCCTCGAGCCGCATCTCGCGCCCGACTTCGCGACGATGGCGGACCAGATCGAGGCCGCGCTGCCGCCGCCTCTCGACCCGGCGCTGACGGATAACGACTTCGGGCGGTTCATCCACGCGGTGCCGGGCGTCCTGGCCGTCCGGCACGGGCTGAGCGATGCGCACCTGCCCCGCGCGCTCGACCTCCTCGAGGCCGCGACGCAGCGTTTCTCGATGGAATTCTACATCCGCCCCTTCCTCAACGCCTTCCCCGACCCGGTGATGGCGCGGCTTGCGGACTGGACGGGACATCCGAACTACCACGTCCGCAGGCTGGTCAGCGAAGGCACGCGCCCCCGGCTGCCCTGGGCGCGCAACATCGAGGCCGAGCCGCGCGGGATGCTGCCCTTCCTGACCGCGCTCCATGGCGATCCGACGCGCTACGTGACCCGCTCGGTCGCCAACCACCTGAACGACCTCGCGCGGATCGACGCGGACCTCGTGCTCGGGACGCTGGCGACCTGGCGCGGGGCGGGGCGGCAGGCGGCGCGCGAGCTCGACTGGATGACGCGCCACGCGCTCCGCACGCTGGTGAAGGAAGGCCATCCCGGCGCCATGGCCGCGCTGGGCTACGACCCGGAGGCGGAGGTCGCGGCGACCCTCTCGGTCGAGCCCGCCGCGCCCCGGATCGGCGGCACGGCCCGGATCGTCGCGACGCTGAGCGCGCCCGGGGCGATTCCGGTCCTCGTGGACTACATCGTCTGGTTCCGCCGCCCGGGCGGACGCGAGAGCGCGAAGGTCCACAAGCTGAAGACCGCAACCCTTCGCGCCGGACAACCGCTGCGCCTCGAGAAGTCCCACCGCTTCAAGGGTGACGCCACGACCTACGCGCTGGTGCCGGGGCCTCACCGCGTCGCGCTTCAGGTCAACGGCCGCATCCGCGCCGAGACGGTGATCGACCTGCGACCGGGCTGAGCTTGCCACCTCGCCGGGGGCCTGTTACCTGCGATATCCGATCCAAATTCTCGGTCTTTCGCGCAGATGCCCACGCCCCCCCGCCTCGAGGTCGACCATATCCGCTGCCAGTTCGACGGCCGCGTGGTCGTGCGGGACGTGTCCTTCGCCGTCGGTGCGGGCGAGATCCTGTGCCTGCTCGGCCCCTCGGGGTGCGGCAAATCGACGGTGCTCAGGACCATCGCGGGGATCGAGCGGCAGGTGGGCGGGCGCATCCTCGCGGACGGGACGGTCCTGTCGGACGACACCCGCCACCTGCCGCCCGAGAAGCGGGGCATCGGCCTCATCTTCCAGGACTTCGCGCTCTTCCCGCACCTGAGCGTGGCGCAGAACGTCGCCTTCGGCCTCTCGGGCAGCCGCGCCGAGGTGCGGGAGCGGGTGAACGCCCTCCTCGAGCGGGTCGACCTCCATGGCTACGCCGAGAAGTCGCCGCACATGCTCTCGGGCGGCGAGCAGCAGCGCGTGGCGCTCGCCCGCGCGATGGCGCCGCGCCCGCGGATCATGCTGATGGACGAGCCTTTCTCGGGCCTCGACAACCGCCTCAGGGACGGCATCCGCGACGAGACGCTCCAGCTCCTCAAGGAGGACGGGACGGCGGTGGTCCTCGTCACGCACG
The DNA here is from genome assembly GCF_052168335.1 of Roseicyclus sp. Classification (GTDB taxonomy): domain Bacteria; phylum Pseudomonadota; class Alphaproteobacteria; order Rhodobacterales; family Rhodobacteraceae; genus Roseibacterium. Next base: position 8,604 of record NZ_JBQLZP010000106.1, read on the forward strand.
AGCCGGAGGAGGCCATGCGCATGGCCGACCAGATCGCCCTGATGCGGGGCGGCGAGATCGTGCAGGTGGGCGCGCCCTACAACGTCTACAACGCGCCCTGCGACCGCGCGGCGGCGGCCTTCTTCAGCGACATCAACGTGGTCACGGGCACGGTGAACGGCGCGCTCACGACCACCGCCTTCGGCGAGTTCCTCGCGCCGGGCTATGCCGACGGCAGCGTGGTGGACATCGTCTTCCGCCCGCAGCACGTGAAGATCGACTTCGACCGGGGCGGGCGCGGGCCCAACCCCACGCCGCAGGACGGCACGCCCGCGCGGGGGGTCGTCGAGCGCGCGCGCTTCATGGGGCACGAGAGCCTCGTGGAGTTCCGCATGGACTTCGACGGCGGCATCCTCCGGGCGACGGTGCCGAACGTATTCCTGCCGCGGGCCGGCACTCCGCTCTGGCTCTCGGTGCGGCGCGACCGCTGCTTCGTCTTCCCGCACCGCGCCTGACGCGGGATCGGCGCAGGTGCGCCGACCGCATCGCCCGTCGGCCCTTGCGGGAGTCCCCCCCGACCTTGTAAACCTGCCCGGCCCGAGCCATTTGGGCTTTGATCTCCCGGGCCGAGACCATACCTATGGGGGACAATGCTGTCACAGGCGGCGAGGGGCTCTGGCGCCACCGCGCCGCGAAGGGAGACGAACATGCTCAACAACATCGGACCGGCGGGCCTTCTGCTGATCGCAATCGTCGTCCTGGTCCTGTTCGGCCGCGGCAAGATCGCGAGCCTGATGGGCGAGGTCGGCAAGGGGATCACCGCGTTCAAGCGCGGCGTGAAGGATTCGACCGAGGAGATCGAGAACGCCTCGACCACCGCCGACGGATCGGCCGCCCGCGACGTCACGCCGGGCCGCGACGCGGCGCGCGAGCGCGACAACGTCTGACCCGAACCGGATCTGCCCGACCGTGCACCGGGTCGCTTCATTGAGGGTCCGCCGCGATGCCTGACATCGGCTGGATGGAACTGCTTGTGATCGGCGTCGTCGCGCTGATCGTGGTCGGCCCCAAGGACCTGCCCGTGATGTTCCGTCGCCTGGGCCAGTTCACCGGGCGCATCCGGGCCATGGCGCGCGACTTCCAGCGCGCGATGGACGAGGCGGCCGACGAAAGCGGGATGAGCGAGCTGAACCGCGACCTGCGCAAGGCCGCGAAATACACCCGCAACCCCGCAAAGGCGGGACGCGATGCGCTGAAGGACGCCTTCGGCGACATCGACCCCACCAAGTTCCCCGAGGGCAGCCACACCCGCGCCGCCGCCGAGAAGCGCAACGCCGAGGCCAAGGCCGCGCGGGAGAAGGCGGACACGCTGCGCGCTGCGCGCGACGACCGGGCCGAGGAAGGGGCGCCCGCCTCGCCCGCGGCGGCCGCCGCACAGGGCGCACCGGCCCCCGCCCAGCCGAGGCCCGCGTCTGCCGTCGGTGAGACCGCGGCGGAACGCCCGCGCACCGGGACCGAGGGATCATGAGCGCCCAGGACGATATCGAGGACTCGTCGGCCCCGTTGATCGAGCACCTGGCGGAGCTCCGGACACGCCTCATCCGCTCGGTCCTCGCCTTCACGGTGGCGATGGTCGCCTGCTTCACGGTGGCCGAGCCGATCCTCGAGTTCATCTCGCAGCCGCTCGCCAACGTGCTGCGCGCGCGCGGCGAGGATGCGCGCCTGATCTTCACGGCGCCGCAGGAGAAGTTCTTCGTCCTGATCCGGATCTCGATCATCATGGGCTTCGCGGTGTCCTTCCCGATCATCGCGCACCAGCTCTGGCGCTTCGTGGCGCCGGGGCTCTACCGCTCCGAGAAATCGGCGATCCTGCCCTTCCTCGTGGCCTCGCCGCTCCTGTTCCTGCTCGGCGCCTCCTTCGCGCATTACGTGGTGACGCCGCTGGCCATGAACTTCTTCATCGGCTTCTCGGACGCCATTCCGGCGCTCGCGAACCTCGTGGCGGGGGACGGCACGTTCTCCAACCCCGACGGCCCGAACGAGGAACTCCAGACCGTCTTCCTCGGCTCGATCCGCGAGTCGCTCGACCTCGCGCTCAAGTTCATCTTCGCCTTCGGCCTCTGCTTCCAGCTCCCCGTGCTGCTGACGCTGCTGGGCAAGGCGGGGCTCGTGTCGGCCGAGGGGCTCGGCAACGTGCGCAAGTACGCGGTCGTCGGCATTCTCGTCCTCGCCGCGCTGGTGACGCCGCCCGACGTGGTGACGCAGCTCATCCTCTTCGTCGTGGTCTACGGCCTCTACGAGGTCTCGATCCAGCTCGTCCGCCTCGTCGAGCGGAGCCGCAACCGCCGTCTCCGCGAGGAAGGCATCCTCGAAGAGGGCGAGGAGTTCTGACGGCCCGATGACGGACGAGACCCTGACCCGCATCGCCGAGGCGCTGGAGCGTCTGCGCCCGCCTCCCGCCAGCCCGCCCGACTGGCGCGCGGCGGAGGCCTTCGTCTGGCACGCGGACCCCGACCGGCTCGACCCCGTGCCCCGGGTGAACCGGGTGGAGCTCGACCTCCTCCACGGCATCGGGCGGGCCCGCGACACACTCCTGCAGAACACGCGCCAGTTCGCGGCCGGGCTGCCCGCCAACAACGCGCTCCTCTGGGGGGCGCGGGGGATGGGCAAGTCCTCGCTCGTGAAGGCCGTTCACGGCACGGTCGCGCGCGAGGTGCCGGGCCTGGCGCTCGTCGAGATGCAGCGCGAGGACCTGCCCTCGATCGGGCGTCTCCTGACGCTCCTGCGCGCGGCCCCCGTGCGCGTGATCCTCTTCTGCGACGACCTCTCCTTCAGCCACGACGACCAGCACTACAAGTCGCTGAAGGCCGTGCTCGACGGCGGCGTCGAGGGGCGGCCCGAGAACGTCGTCTTCTACGCCACCTCGAACCGCCGCCACCTCATGCCGCGCGACATGATCGAGAACGAGCGTTCGACCGCGATCAGCCCCTCCGAGGCGACCGAGGAGAAGGTCTCGCTGTCGGATCGCTTCGGCCTCTGGCTCGGGTTCCATCCCTGCACGCAGGACGAATACCTAGCCATGGTGCGCGGCTACTGCGACGCCTACGGGTTAGAGATCGCGGAGGCGGCCCTGCGAGCCGAGGCGATCGAGTGGCAGGCGACGCGCGGATCGCGCTCGGGGCGCGTGGCGTGGCAGTTCTTCACCGATCTCGCGGGACGTCACGGCGTCCGCATCTGAGCGCGGCGAGACGACCAGGCGCTGCACCCGGTCGATGATCTCGAAATCCTCCTCCGGCACGGAGGGCAGCGGGCTCAGGTCCGTCCGGCCGAGCGGCACGCGTTCGGCGTCGGGGGCCTGCGTGTGGGCCTCCGCTGGGCCCTCGGTGGGGGTCTCCGGTGCGGGGGCAGGGGCCGCGCCCGCCTCGATCCGCGCGGCGGCGGCCTCCATGACCTTCAGCGCGCGGCGGTCCATCATCCGGCGCCAGAGCGGCGGGATCGTCGCGATCATCGCCATCACGGGCAGCGAGCCCGGCAGCCGCGGCGCCTCGGCCGCCGGATCGAGCCGGTCATAGGGCCGGTCGGGGTGCATGTGGTGCTCGGAATGGGCGGGCGCGTTCATCATCAGGTAGCTCGAGAAGCCGCGCGGCGCGTTCCAGCTGTGGTGCGGGCCGACCGGCTCGAGGCGGCCGGACGGCAGCTCCAGCCGTTGAAGCCCGTAATGCTGCACGTAGTCCGACAGGAGGATCTGGAGGCCCGACAAGAGCACGAGGCCGAGATAGGCGAGGATGCCCACGGGCCCCGCCAGAGCCGCCGCGAGGAGCAGCGCCACCGCCTCGCCGCCCACCCAGGCCCAGTAGGGATTGCGCAGGTTGCGCGGCCCGAAGCCCTGCCGCTCCAGCCGGTCCTCCTCGCAGGCCAGGCCCGCGCGGAAGGATTCGGCCCAGGCGCGCGGCAGGTAGGCCCAGAACCCCTCGCCCGGCAGGGGGGTGTTCGGGTCCTCCCAGGTGCCGACATGGCGGTGGTGGACGAGCCGGTGGGCCGAGACATGGTGCCCGAAGCCGACCGAGGTATAGACCGCCCCGCCGAGCATGCGCAGCCCGCACCCTGAGCGGTGGATCAGCTCGTGCGCGTTCGGATGGCTCACCTGCCCGATGAAGGAGGCCGTCGCGAAGAACAGCGCGGCCTTCTGCCAAAGGGACAGGTCCGGCCCCGCGAGCGCGAGGAGGGTCACGGGAAGGAGAACGAAGTGCCCGACGGCCAGCGCGACCGACAGCCTTTCGGACCCGCGTGCCTCCGCGCCGGGCCGCGCCGCGGGCCGCGCGAGCAGCCCGTCGAGCAGCGCCGCCACGAGCGTCAGCCAGACCAGCGCCGCCACCGCGAAGCCGCCCCAGACGGTCGCGCCGAGCAGGAGCAGGACCAGCGGCGTGAGGGTGACGATCGCGTAGCGGGCGATGGCAGGCATCTTCACTGAGCTCCCCTTCAGGCGGCAGCATAGCTGCACCAGCAATCTGGCGAAAGCGTGGCGGGCGCCGGGCGGACTTCCATCCCCGCGCGGGGCGTATTAGGTCAGGGCGGTCCCTGCACGAAAGGCCCGCGCCCCATGTCCTTCTTCAAGAAGCTCAAGGATCGCATGTTCAAGTCGTCCTCGAAGCTCGACGAGGGGCTCGACGCGATCATCGAGGAGGGCGCGGCCGAGGCGGAGGACCGGGACGAGGACGAACGCGACCTTCCGGTGACGGAAGCGCGGCGGCCCGAGCCCGAACCGGAGCGCGAGCCCGAGCCCGAGGCCGAGCCGGAGGCGGAGCTCCCGCAGGCCCGGCCCGAGCCCGCGCGCCCGCCCCAACCGCCCGTGCAGCCAGCCCGGCCCGAGCCCGCGCCCCCCTCCGAACCGCCGGTGCCGGCCGCCGATCTCGTGCCCGAGACCCCCGCGCCCGCGGCCCCGGCGCGCCCGGGCCTTCTCGGCCGCCTCATGGGCCGTTCCGCGCCCGCCGCGCCCCGGCGCGCGCTCGACGACGACATGCTCGAGCAGCTCGAGGAGCTGCTGATCGCCTCCGATATGGGGGTGGAGACGGCGATGCGCGTCACCGCCAACATCGCCGAGGGCCGCCACGGCCGCATGATGAGCGCGGCCGACATCAAGGCGCTGCTGGCGGCCGAGATCGCCCGCGTGATGGAGCCGGTCGCCCGTCCCCTGCCGCTCTACCCGAAGAAGCCGCAGGTCGTGCTGGTCGTGGGTGTGAACGGCTCGGGCAAGACGACGACCATCGGCAAGCTCGCCTCGCAGTTCCGCGCCGCCGGGAAGACCGTGGTGATCGCCGCGGGCGACACGTTCCGCGCGGCGGCGGTCGAACAGCTCCAGATCTGGGGCGACCGCGCGGGGGTGCCCGTGCTGACCGCGCCCGAGGGCTCGGACCCCGCCGCGCTCGCCTACGACGCGATGGGCCGGGCCGAGGCGGAGGGCGCCGACCTCCTGATGATCGACACGGCCGGGCGGCTCCAGAACCGCGCCGACCTGATGGAGGAGCTCGCCAAGATCGTGCGCGTGATCCGCAAGCGCGACCCCGACGCGCCGCACAACACGCTCCTCGTCCTCGACGCCACCACGGGGCAGAACGCGCTCAACCAGGTCGAGATCTTCCGCAAAATGGCCGATGTCTCGGGCCTCGTGATGACCAAGCTCGACGGCACCGCCAAGGGCGGTGTCCTCGTGGCGCTCGCCGACCGCTTCGGCCTGCCGATCCATGCCATCGGCGTGGGTGAGCAGATTGACGATCTGCAACCTTTCGACCCGCAGGATTTTGCATATGCCCTGGTCGGGGTAGACGAAACCTGACATCCATCCCGCGCCTGTGAGCAAGTCTCCACCCACACGTCCGCCGCGATGAGCGACTGGATTCTCGCCATCGAGGGGACCGAGGCCGCGCCGCGTCTCGCCATGGCGCTGGCACTCCTCGCGGCCTTTCTCCACGCGGTCTTCGGCGCGCTCCAGAAGGGACGGCACGACCCGCTTCTCGCGCGGGGCGTCATCGACGCCTCCTACGGGCTGATGGCCGCGCCCTTCGCCTTCTTCGTCGTGCCCTGGCCCGAGCCGCACATGTGGCCGATCTTCGCCGGCGCCTTCGTCATCCACGCGCTCTACAAGTGGGCCACGCTCGCCGCCTACCGGCGCGGCGCCTTCACCGTGGTCTACCCGGTGATGCGGGGGACCGGGCCGCTCTTCGCCGTCATCGGCGCCTGGCTCATCTTCGGGGAGAGCTTCGCGCCCCTCCAGTGGCTCGGGGTGGGCGTGCTGCTGGCCGGTCTCTACGGGCTCGCGCTCTGGAACATGGCGCATGTCACGGTGGCGCGCGACACGCTGGTGCCCGCGCTCTGGTTCGCGGTGCTGACGGGCCTCTTCGTCGCGCTCTACACCACCTACGACGCCTACGGCATCCGCGCGGCGGCCGATCCCTTCACCTTCCTCGCCTGGTTCTTCTTCATCGACGGGCTGCTCTACCCGTTCCTCGCCTGGGCCTTCTGGCGCCGCCTGCCCGAGAAACCGCCCATCGGGCCGCTCGCGCTCCGCGGCGTCTTCGGCGGGCTCGTCGCCTTCGCGAGCTTCGGCTCGATCATGCTGGCGACCCGCCTCGACAGTGTGGGCGAGGCCGCCGTCCTGCGCGAGACATCGACCGTCTTCGCCGCCGCAATCGGCTGGCTGTTCCTGAAGGAGAGCATCGGCCCCGTCCGCCTCGCGCTCATGGGGTTGATCGCGGGCGGAGCGGTGATAGTTGAGTTCGGAGGATAAGGACGGGCGGATGCGCGACAGACCGATCAATCCATGGCTGAAGACCGGGCTCGAGCTCGGGCCGCCGCTCCTGTTCTTCCTGGCCTACATGCGCTTCCAGGACACGTCGCTGACGGTCGGGGGCACGCAATACGACGGCTTCATCCTCGTCACGGCGGCCTTCGTGCCGCTGCTTCTCGCCTCGATCGCGATCCTTTGGAAGCTGACCGGCCAGATCAGCCGCATCCAGGTCTTCACCGCCGTCATGGTGATCGTCTTCGGCGGGCTCACGGTCTGGCTCAACGACGAGCGCTTCTTCAAGATGAAGACCACGCTGGTCTACGGCTTCTTCGCGGTGACGCTGGGGATCGGCCTCCTGCGCGGACAGTCCTGGCTCAAGTTCCTCATGGGCGAGCTCCTGCCCATGCGCCACGAGGGCTGGATGATCCTGACGCGGCGCATCACCGGGGCCTTCGCGCTGATGGCGGTGGCGAACGAGGCCGTCTGGCGCACGCAGTCGACCGAGTTCTGGGTGACGTTCGAGACCTTCGGCCTGCCGGCCTTTCTCTTCGTCGTCTTCATGAGCCAGGCGAAGCTGATCGAGCGCTACGCGATCAGCTCCGGGACTTCGGAGGAGGACGCCTCGAAGCGCCCCTAGCGCTGCCGCCCCCGGCGGGCGTCCGTCCGGAGGGCGCCGCCCCGGACCGGTCGCCCGGCTTCGATCCCGTCTTCCGATCCGCCTTCGATCCCGCCTTCGGTTCCGGTCGCGCGCCCGGCTTGCCACCCGCTCCGGCCCCGGGCTTGCGGAGGGGCTTGCCGCCCGGCTTCGGTCCCGCCGGCTTCGGCGCCTTGCCGGGCGCCTTCTTCACCGCGTGCCCCTCGACGAGTTCGGGCATGCCGAGCTGTTCGGCCATGACGCGCGGCTTCACCTCCTCGACCTCGCCCTCGGCCAGCGCGCCGAGCCGGAAGGGCCCGTAGGAGACGCGGATCAGCCGGTTCACCTCGAAGCCGATATCGCCGAGCGCGCGCCGGATCTCGCGGTTCTTGCCCTCGCGCAGGCCGATGGTGAGCCAGGCGTTCGCACCCTGCTGCCGGTCGATGGCGACCTGCATCGGCTGGTAGCGCACCCCCTCGACCTCGATCCCGCGCCGCAGCGGCTCGAGGTCCGCCTCGGCGGGCGCCCCCTTGATCCGCACGCGGTAGCGCCTGAGCCAGCCCGTGCTCGGCAGTTCCAGCCGCCGCTTGATCTCGCCGTCGTTGGTCAGCAGGAGCAACCCTTCCGACGTGAGGTCGAGCCGCCCGACGCTCATCACCCGCGGCATCCCGTCGGGCAGCGCCTCGAAGACGGTGCGCCGCCCCTTCTCGTCGGCGGTCGTGGTCACGAGCCCCGCGGGCTTGTGGTAGAGCCAGAGCCGGGCGCGTTCGGGCGGGGCGAGCGGCCTGCCGTCCACCGTGATCCGGTCGGCGCCGGTGACGTTCAGCGCGGGACTGTCGATGACCTTGCCGTTCACGGCGACGCGGCCCGCCTCGATCATGCGCTCCGCCTCCCGGCGCGAGGCGACCCCGGCGCGGCTCAAGACCTTGGCGATGCGGTCTCCGTCACCCATCCAACTCCCCTAGCGGTTTGACGGCGCCGGGAAAAGCGGCAAGAGAGGCGCATGGGCGAATTCCGCGGGTTCATGCAAGACGCGCTCGAGGAGGCGCGGGCCGCCGCCTCCCGCGGCGAGGTGCCGGTCGGGGCGGTGATCGTGCGCGACGGGAAGGTACTCGCGCGCGCCGGCAACCGGATGCGGGAACTGACCGACCCCACGGCGCATGCCGAGATGTTGGCGATCCGCGCCGCCTGCGCGGCGCTCGGCTCCGGGCGGCTGACGGGCTGCGATCTCTGGGTGACGCTCGAACCCTGTCCCGCCTGCGCCGGCGCGATCGCCGCGGCGCGCCTCTCGCGGCTCTACTACGGCGCGCCGGACCCGAAGTCGGGCGGTGTCCACCACGGGCCGCGCGTCTTCGACCACCCCCAGGCGCACTGGTCGCCCGAGATCTACGGCGGGATCGGCGAGGAGACCTCGGCGCGGCTGCTCCGCGACTTCTTCGCGGCGCGGCGGGGGTAGCGCGCGTCCGGGGGCCCCCTCCGGGGACCGCCCGGCCGCGCGCTGCGGGGGCGCTGCCCCCGGCGCCTCCGGCGCTCCCCCGGAGTTTTCGGCCAGGATGAAGGGGAGCGTCAGGAGTTCGTTAACCGATTCGCGAGAGGCTGACCCTGCGCCGGAAGCTGGAGAGCGACCCGGCGTCCAGGGTGAAGCCCCCTGTTCCGGTTGCGGTCCGAGGCGGATACGGCCGGGGCGGGGGGTGACCGCCCTCTCCCTTCATCCTGGCAAAAAACCTCCCGCCGGAGGCAGGGCCGAGCCGGCGCCCCGCAGGGGCGCGGTCGAGAGGAAGGGAACACGCCGAAGGCGTTCCTTCGGATCGGATGACCATGCGCGGAGGGCCTGTAAGCCGGATTCTGTCCCCGGGGCCGTGACCCCGATGGGTGACCATTCCTCTGGGCCCCGCGTCGCCGCGGGGCTCGAGCTGCCAACCCGGACCGCTGGGGTGAAGCGCCCCGTCGCGCGGTCCCTATTCGGCATTGCTCCCGGTGGGGCTTGCCGTGCCGCCCCCGTTGCCGGGGACGCGGTGGGCTCTTACCCCACCTTTTCACCCTTGCCGCGTATCCCCGGAGGGACGGCCGCGGCGGTCTCTTTTCTGTGGCGCTTTCCGTCGGATCGCTCCGCCCGGGCGTTACCCGGCACCGTTGCTTCAGGGAGTCCGGACTTTCCTCGGACCTCTCGGTCCGCGGCCACCCGGCCCTCCGCGCCATCGCGAGGTATGCGTTCGGACGGTCGGCGTCAATCGGGGCGTGGAAGGCCCGCCGCGAGCGCGCAGTCGGCCGCGTCGAGGGCCCCCCGCGCCCCCGGGCGGAAGCGCAGGCGGAAGGCCGCGAGGAGGAGGTCGTCCGCCACCTCCGGGTAGCCGAAGGCGCAGGCATCCGCGCGGAAGCGCGCGGGGTCCGGCGGTCGGCGCGGCACGGGCTCGGGCCAGACGGCGAGGCCCTGGCGCGCCAGGCGCCGCCAGTCGAACCGGGGGCCGGGGTCGCGCTTGCGCGCGGGCGCCATGTCGGAATGGGCGATGACGCCCTCGGGCGGGATCGACCAGCGGCCGAGCACGCCCGCCAGCACCGCCTCGAGCGCGTCCATGAGAGGTGCCGCGAAAGGCGCGGCCCCGTCATTGTCGAGCTCGATCCCGATGGAGCGCGAGTTGACGTCGCCACGCCCCCGCCAGGTGCCTTCCCCGGCATGCCAGGCGCGGCGCTCCTCGTCGACGAGCGGCGTCGCCGTTCCGTCGCGCGCTATCAGCCAGTGCGCCGACACCTCGCGCAGGGGATCGCAGAGCGCGCGCTCGGCCGCGGCGGCGTCGGACATGGCGGTGTAGTGCAGGACGACGAGCTCGGGCCGCAACCCGTCGCGGCGCGGCCCGTGATTGGGCGAACGGCTCACCCGCCGGAGGAGAAGGAGGCCTGCGGGACGGCCCGCGGCATGGTCGCCTCGCGGGCTTCGGCGCGGTAGCGCTCGGGGTCCCAGTTGCAGGCGAAGCCGTCGCCGTCCGGATCGAGGCCCGCGCGGTCGCGTTCGGGGCCCTCGTTCTCGAGGAACCAGTCCTGCGCGAGGTCCGTGGTGCGGAAATCCTGGCAGCGCACCTCGGGCCGCCCGAGGCGGAGCGGGAAGCGCGACCAGACGCGCTGGCCGACCGGATGGCTGGTGGAGAGCGCGAAGGCCACGACGTTCGCGCCGAGAACGGCCATGCCCTCGGGCAGGGGCGGCGCGGTGAAATCGTCGCCACCCGGCGCCACGGGGGGCAGGCCGGTGGCACCCGTCTCCGCCTCGGCGATGGCCGCCGCGGCGAGATCGGCGATGCCCCGCGTGGGCGTGGGCGGGGCTGCCGCCGTCACCCCCGGCGCCGGGGCGAAGGGCTCGGCCGCGACATCCGCGGGCGGGCGGACCGTTGCGGGCGGCGCAGTCCGGAGCGCCGTCTGGCGCGCCTGGTAGGCCTGGTAGTCGCTGAAGCCGACGCCTTCGGACACGTCGTTGGGGGCGCGTCCCGTCCCGCAGGCGGCCAGCGCCAGCGCGGACATCGCGCAGAGAAGAAGGGGCGCACGGCCCTTCGTGGTCATCGCTCGGCCTCTCGGTTTCTGAGTTGGCGAGGCTTCTACCACCATTTCGCGGGTTTCGCCACAAACCCCGCGGCGCGTTCCAGCGCATAGGCGGCGTTCAGCAACTCGCCCTCCTCCCAGGGCCGCCCGATGAGCTGGAGGCCGAGGGGAAGGCCGCGCCCGTCGAGGCCGGTGGGCACCGCGACGCCCGGCAGCCCGGCGAGGTTCACGGTCACGGTGAAGACGTCGTTGAGATACATCTCGACGGGGTCGGTGTGCGCCTTGCCGAGCTCGAAGGCAGCCGAGGGCGTGGCGGGCGTCAGGATCGCGTCGACGCCCGCGGCGAAGACCTCGTCGAAGTCGCGCTTGATGAGCGCGCGGACCTTGCGGGCGCGGTTGTAGTAGGCGTCGTAGAAGCCGGCCGACAGCACGTAGGTGCCGATCATGATGCGGCGACGCACCTCGGGGCCGAAGCCCTCGGCGCGGGTCTTCTCGTACATCTCGGTGACGCCGTCGCCCTGGGCGAGCTTCGCGCGGTAGCCGAAGCGCACGCCGTCGTAGCGCGCGAGGTTCGAGGAGGCTTCGGCCGGCGCGATGACGTAGTAGGCCGGCAACGCGTATTTCGTGTGCGGAAGCGAGATGTCGCGCAGCTCGGCGCCCGCGTCGCGCAGCATCCCGGCGCCTTCGGTCCAGAGCGTCTCGATCTCGCCGGGCATCCCGTCCATGCGGTATTCCTTTGGGATGCCGATGACCTTGCCGCGGATGTCGCCGGTCAGCATCGCCTCGAAGTCCGGCACGGGAAGGTCGGCCGAGGTCGAATCCTTCGGGTCGTGGCCCATCATCGCCGCGCCCATGATCGCGGCGTCGCGCACCGTCTTGGTCATCGGGCCCGCCTGGTCGAGCGAGGAGGCGAAGGCCACGATGCCCCAGCGCGAGCAGCGCCCGTAGGTGGGTTTCAGCCCCACGATGCCGGTGAAAGCGGCGGGCTGGCGGATCGAGCCGCCGGTGTCGGTGCCGGTCGCGGCGAGGCAGAGGTCGGCCGCGACGGCCGCCGCCGAGCCGCCGGACGAGCCGCCGGGTGTCAGTGCGGCCTCGGAATTGCCCGCGCGCCAGGGGTTCACGGCATTGCCGTAGATGCTGGTCTCGTTCGACGAGCCCATGGCGAACTCGTCCATGTTGAGCTTGCCGAGCATCACCGCGCCCGCGTCGCGGAGCTGTGCCGAGACGGTCGATTCGTATTCGGGGCGGAAGCCCTCGAGGATCTTCGAGGCGGCCTGGCTCGGCACGCCCTCGGTGCAGAAGAGATCCTTGATCCCGATGGGGATGCCGCACATGGCGGGCGCGTCGCCCGCCTTCAGGCGCGCATCCGCGGCCTCGGCCCGCGCAAGCGCGATCTCGGGCGTGCCGTGGACGAAGGCGCCGAGCGCGCCCGCGCCCTCGATCTCCGCGAGACAGGCCTCGGTCAGCGCGACGGACGTCACCTCGCCCTTCCTGAGCGCGTCGCGCGCCTCGGCGATGGTCAGCTTCGTCAGGTCGGACATCTGCGTTCCTCTCGGACCAACTCGGGCGGGAGGTCCCGCGACTATTCCACCACCTTCGGCACCGCGAAGAAGCCCTCGCGCGCGTCGGGCGCGTTCGAGAGGACCTTCTTCTGCTGGTCGCCGTCGGTCACGACGTCCGCGCGCCGCTTGAGCCGCATGGGCGTGACGCTCGTCATCGGCTCGACGTTCTCGACGTCGAGCTCGCCCAGCTGCTCGATGAAGCCGAGGATCGCGTTGAACTCCTGCGCGAGCGCGGGGAGGTCCTTCTCCTCGACGCGGATGCGGGCGAGTTTGGCGACCTTCGCGGCGGTGGTCGTGTCGATGGACATGGGCGTCTCCGCTGTCTCGGCTCGGGCGCGGTTTAGCCCTGCCTCCCTTCCGCTGCAAGCGGCACGGGGGCCATTGCGCGGCGGTAGGTCTCGATCATCCAGAAGAGCATGACCGCGTTGAGGATGTGCCACAGGAAATGCGTGCCGAGGGGCAGCGTTCCGCAGACGGCCATGTCGGCCGAGCGGAAGGCGATGGAAAGCGACAGGATGCCCGCGCCCATGAGGAGCCCGCGCGCGAAGGCGGGGCGGCTCCGCCAGAGTGCAAGGCCGTAGAGCGCGATCAGAAGCGCGATGGGCCAGTAGGCGGCCGAGATCGCGAAGAACGGCAGCCGCGCGAACCCCGCCCCGGTCAGCGCGGCGTAGCCCATGAAGGCCAGCAGCCCGAGCGCCGCGGCCATGGCCGGCCAGCCGAGGACGTGGCGGTTGACCGCGTAGAGATAGACGAGGACGAAGGCCGCGATGGCGCCCACGTCGAGGAGCGCGGTCAGCGGATTGGCGAAGGTGTGGAAGAGGCCCGAGCCCACGCCGATCGCGCCGAGGATCACCGCGAGCGCCAGCCCGAGCGGCGGGGCGGGCCGGCCGAGCCGCGTCGCCGCCACAATGGCCGCCAGAATGAAGGCGAGATTCGTCAGGGCGTTCACGGGCTCCGCCCAGAGGCCGGGGCCCAGCCGCTCGCAATAGGCGTCGATCGGGTCGAAAATCGTCCTGTCCATGCCTTATTTGAGTCCCTTTTCGCCGCGAACGATACGTTAAGTGAGCATTAACGAATGAGAGGAAGCATCATGGAACGCACGATCAAGATCTGGCTCTCGATCATCTTCCCCGGCCTTCTCGGTTTTGTCGCCTCCTGCCTCGTGGTCATGCCGCAACTGACGATGCGCGGCCTCGGCGAGCCCTGGGACATGGTGCTGGGCGTGGTCTTCGCCGCGCTCTTCGCGGTCCTCTTCGCGCGGCTCCTCGCCCGTCATCTCGACGACGACATCGAGGAGCCCCGCGCCTCCACGTCGAAGACCTCGCCCTTCGCCGTCGCGGCGGAGTGACCGGACCCCGCGCATGGCCCTTTGCCATGCGCGCGCGCGTCGGGATATGCTCGCCCCCGTGACCGCACGGGGAGGGAGCGCGACATGAAATACACCTGGCTTGGCCACGCCGGCATCCGGCTCGAGATCGCGGGGGAGGTTCTGCTGATCGACCCCTGGATCGACGGCAACCCGATGTTTCCCGCCGACAGCCGCGAGGCGATGCTTGAGGGCGCGACGGCCATCCTCGTCACCCACGGGCATTTCGACCACGTCTCGGGCGTGCCCGCGCTCGCGCGCGAGCTCGGCGCGCCGGTCTACGGCATCGCCGACCTCATGGGCTGGTGGGGCGAGAGCGAGCAGGGCGTCGAGGTCGTGGGCTTCAACAAGGGCGGCACCGTCCGCATCGGCGAGGTCGCCGTGACCATGGTGAACGCCAGCCATTCCTCCTCGGTCTCCACCCCCGACGGCCCGGTCTATACCGGGGCCGAGGCGGGCTACATGATCGCGGGCGAGGGGCGGACGGTCTACGTCTCGGGCGACACGGACGTGATGGCGGACATGGGCGTCCTGCAGGACCTCCACGCGCCCGAGATCGGCATCCTCTGCGCGGGCGGGCATTTCACGATGGACATGCGCCGCGCCGCCTATGCCGCCTCGAAGCTCTTCCGCTTCCAGACGGTGATTCCGGTCCACTACCGGACCTTCCCCCTCCTCGAGCAGTCGGCCGAGGCGCTGAAGGCGGCGCTTCCGGGCGTGCGCGTCCTGGACCCCGATCCGGGCGAGACGGTCGAGCTTTGAGGGGCCGCGCGGCTCAGAGGCCGCGCGCCATCTCCACCGCCGGAAAGCCGATGCCGGGGCGCAGCATCACCTCGATCTCGGCCCGCTCCTCGAAGCCCATCGCGCGGTAGAACGGCACCGCCGTCCGCGTGGACTGCGCCATCATCCAGGTGATGCCCTGCGCGCGCGCCTCGCGGAAGCAGCGCTCGAGGATATGCGAGGCGAGTCCCTGCCGGAGCGCGCGCGGATGCGTGACGACGTGCCGGATGTGCCCGAGGTCGCGCGGGCCCACGCCCCCCTGCGGGCCGGAATGGCTCCAGCCGCCGGCGGCCAGCGCCTCGCCCTCGCCATCCTCGGCCACGTAGTAGGTGCCCGAGCGCAGCAGCGAGGGGTTCGCCCGGCTGATGAGCGGCAGCGCCGTCACCAGCACCGAGGGCGGGTAGTCGTGCTTGAGCAGCGCGGGATAGCTCTCGCGCAGGAGCGCGTCGACCCGGGGCAGGTCGGCGGAGGAGGTGGGCCGGATCGTGATCTGGGACAGCATCTTTGGCCTCTTCGGGGCAGGCGGAACGAAAAAGGCCGCGCAATCTCTTGCGCGGCCTCGCCAGTCGGGAAGTGGAAGGGGATTACTTGATCTTGCCTTCCTTGTATTCGACGTGCTTGCGCGCGACCGGGTCGTACTTTCGTACGGTCATCTTCTCGGTCATCGTGCGGGCGTTCTTCTTGGTCACGTAGAAATGGCCGGTCCCCGCGGACGAGTTCAGGCGGATCTTGATGGTGGTCGGCTTCGCCATGGTCGGGGCTCCTGCGATGTCGGGGCGTGCGGACGGTTCGCGCCGCGCGCTTCAATTCCTTGAGATTGCGCCTTCTACCCGACCGATGCCGCGAGTCAACCGCCAAAACGCGCCTCACAGGAGACCGGAGGCGTAGCTCCAGCCGAGACCGGCCAGCGCCATGATCGGCAGCACAACGAGCAGGTCGAGCCGACGCCAGAAGACGAGGAGTGCCGCGAGGATGGTGAGAAGGATGGCGCCCGCGTCCACGCTCGCGGCCGTCGGCACCCAGAGGCCGATCCCGCCCGAGCCCGTCCGCGTCACCTCGCCGAAGACGACGTGCAGCGCGAACCAGAGCGAGAGGTTGGCGATGACGCCCACCACCGCCGCCGTGATCGCGTCGAGCGCGCCCTGGAGACGCGGGCGGCTCGCGATCCACTCGACGTAGGGCGCGCCCGCGAAGATCCAGAGGAAGCAGGGCGCGAACGTGACCCAGAGCGTGACGAGCGCCGCCGCGAGGCCGAGCCAGACGCCGCCCGCCTGCGCCCCCGCGAGGAAGCCCACGAACTCCGTCACCAGGATCAGGGGCCCCGGCGTCGTCTCGGCGAGGCCGAGCGCGTCCATCATCTGCGCCGTGGTCAGCCAGCCGTGATCCTGCACGACCTCCTGCACCATCCAGGCGAGGACCGCGTAGGCGCCGCCGAAGGTGACGACCGCGAGCTTGGCGAAGAAGAGGCCGACCTCGGCCAGGATGCCGCCTGGCGCCACGAGCCAGAGCGCGGCGAGCGGCAGGAGCCAGATCGCGGCCCAGGTCGCCACGGTGCGGAGCGTGTCGGAATGGGCGACGCGCGGGGCGGGCGCGGGCTCGGCCGCGCCGCGTGCGCTCAGCGCGCCGATGAGGGCTGCGCCGAGCACGATGAGCGGGAAGGGGAGGTCGAGGACGAAGAGCCCGAGGAAGGCGCCCGCGGCCAGCGCCCAGGCCAGCGGCCGGGTCAGCGCCTTGCGGCTCACCCGCAGAAGCGCCTGCGCCACGATCACGATGACGGCGGCCTTGATCCCGAGGAACAGCGCCTCGGCCAGCGGCACGCCCCCGTACGCGGCGTAGAGCGCCGCGAGCCCGAGGATCACCAGCGCGCCGGGGATGACGAAGAGAAGCCCGCCGATCAGCCCGCCCCGCACGCCGCCCACGCGCCATCCGGCATAGGTGGCGAGTTGCATCGCCTCCGGCCCCGGCAGGAGCATGCAGAAGGACAGCGCCTGGAGGAACTGCCGCTCGGTCATCCAGGGGCGGAGCTCCACCAGTTCCCGGTGCATCAGCGCGATCTGCGCCGCGGGCCCGCCGAAGGACAGGAGCCCGATGCGCCCGAAGACGCGGACGAGCTCGGCCGTGTCGGGCCGGGCGGCGCTGGCCTCGGCTGGCGTGGTGTCGGTCATCGTCGCTCGGCTGCCCCGTTCTTGCGGCGCAAGATGGCGCGGGCCGCGCCGGGCGCCAGTGAAGTTTCCATGACAGCGCCTGCCCGGAATCGAAAAGGGCCGGAGCGATCCGCTCCGGCCCTTCCGTCGTTCGATCCCGCAGGTTCTATTCCTGCTGTCCCATGAACATGAGCAGGAACTGGAACATGTTCAGGAAGGAGATGTAGAGGCTCAGCGCGCCGTCGATGGCGGCCTTCTCCAGCCACTCCTGGTCGCCGTGCACGGCGTGGGCCACGTAGGTCGACTTGATCTCCTGCGTGTAGAAGGCGGTGAGGCCCGCGAAGATCAGAATGCCGATGGCCGAGATCGCGAACATCATCGCCGGCGACTGCAGGAAGATGTTGATGACCATGGCCACCAGAAGGCCGATCACGCCCATGATGAGGAACGTGCCCATCCCGCTCAGGTCGCGCTTCGTCGTGTAGCCCCAGAGGCTGAGGCCCGCGAAGGCGATGGCCGTCACGAGGAAGGTCTGCACGATCGAGAAGGACGTGAAGACGAGGAAGATCGAGCTCATCGACAGGCCCATCGCGGCCGCGAAGGCGAAGAAGCCGAAGCTCACCGCCGCCGCCGAGCCGCGGCTCATCAGCCGGCCCCAGCCGAAGAGGAGGAAGGCCAGCGGCGCGAACATGATGACCCAGCGCAGCGGCGACATGTAGATCGCCTGGCCGAGGCCCGTCAGGTACTGGCCCTCGCGCAGCATGGCGGTCGCGCCGGTCGGATCGCTCGTCACGGACAGGGTCGAGATCGCCCATGCCGCCGCGGCGGTGATGAGCATGCCACCGGACATGGTGGCGTAGACCTTGTTCATGTGGGCGCGCAGGCCCTCGTCGATCTGGGCCGTGACGGCGCCGGCCCCCATCTGAGACCGGGCCCGCATCGTCTGATAGTCAGCCATTGGTTCCCTCCAAAAGAACTGTTCGGTCATGGCACGCCGCGCCTCACGCGCGCGAGCCCGCCTTGTGAGCGCATATTGGCAGGGAAGCCGGTTTTTTCAAGGAAACCGCGCGGGAGGAGGCCCACCCGCGCGATAGTTTTTGGCTATTGGCGCGCTCCCCGATCAGAAGCGCCAGAATTGCGGGGCGTCCCAGACCGGACGGGCGAGTTCGCGCCGGATCTCGGCCTCGGTCAGACCCACGTCGCGGCGCAGGTGCTCGGGCAGTTCGGCCAGCGCGCGGCGCTGCCGCCAGATGGCGGCGGCCGCGACGATGCGGGCGGCGAGGGAGGAGAGGGTCAGGGTCGGTCGGCGGGCGGCGTGACCGTGCGAAGCGGCGGAATAGGCCATGGCGTTACCTTTCACATTCTTGAACGCAATGCGGCGGGAGATTTCGATGCTTGATATATGCACCCGCGCGCGTCATGTAGAAAGTGAATGGTTATGATCGCGTGAATCACGGATGATGATATGCCTCGAAATCTAGACATGACCGCCGTGCGCGCCTTCGTCGCCGTGGTGGACGCGGGCGGCGTGACGCGCGCCTCGGGCTTCCTGAACCTCACGCAGTCGGCCGTCTCGATGCAGCTCAAGCGTCTGGAGGAGATGCTGGGCGTCTCGCTCTTCGACCGCTCGGCGCGGAAGCTGTCGCTGACGGGGGCGGGCGAGCAGATGCTGGGTTACGCGCGGCGGATGCTCGACCTCAACGACGAGGTGCTCGGGCGGCTGACGGCGCCCGACTATACCGGGCAGATCGCGCTCGGCGTGCCGCACGACATCGTCTATCCCGGCATCCCGCAGGTTCTGCAACGTTTCAGCACGGCCTATCCGCGGATGCGGGTGCAGCTCGTCTCCTCCTACACCTCGCGGCTGAAGGAACTGTTCGAGAAGGGCGAACTCGACGTGATCCTGACGACCGAGGACGAGGTGGACCACGGCGGCGAGACCCTGATCGAGCGCGCGCTCGTCTGGGTCGGGGCCGAGAACGGGCAGGTCTGGAAGCAGCGGCCGCTGCGTCTCGCCTTCGAACACGCCTGTATCTTCCGGCGCGGCGTGCAGGACGCGCTCGACCGCAACGCGATCTCCTGGGAGATGGCGGTCGAGAGCGACTCGAGCCGCACCGTGGAGGCCTCGGTCTCGGCCGACCTCGCCGTACACGCCTGTATAGAAGGGACCGAGCCGCCGTATGTGGAGCGGATCGAGCACAACGGCGCGCTGCCGAACCTGCCGCGCATCCGCATCAACCTCTACCGCGCCGAGCTTGCGCGCGGGGAACCCGTGGACGCCCTGACGGACGGCATCCGCCAAGCCTTCCGCAGCATGTGAGCGTTTCCCATCGGGAGACAATCCTACGCGGGGACGGTAACTACCACCTTCCCGGCAACGCTCCGGTCACGGAGCATTGCCAGCCCCTCGTCGGCCCGCGCAAGCGGAAGCGACGCGCCGATGCGCGGGCGGATGCGGCCCGCTTGGTACATCTCCATCAGTTCCGCGAGGCTGCCGGTCAACGCCGCCGCGCCGAAACGCATGTAGCCGCCCCAGTAGAAGCCGATCACGTCCACGTTCTTGACGAGGAGGTGGTTCGCCGGGATCTGCGGCGTCTCCCCGCTCGCGAAGCCGATCACCAGGATGCGGCCCTCGGGGTTCGTGGCGCGGAACGCCTCGGTGAACATCCCGCCGCCGACCGCGTCATAGACCACGTCCGCCCCGCCGAGCGCCTTCACCTCGGCGCGGAGATCGGCCTTCCGCGCGTCGACGAGATGGCGCGCCCCGGCCTCGCGCGCGGCCGCGAGCTTGTCTGCGCCGCGCGCGACCGCGATCACCTCCGCCCCCATCGCCGCGCCCAGTTCCACCGCCGTCAGGCCGACGCCGCCGCCCGCCCCGAGCACGAGGAGCCGCTCGCCCGCCTTCAGCCGCGCCCGCCGCGTCAGCGCGAGGTGACTCGTCCCATGGGCGATCAGGAAGCCCGCCGCCTCCGCGAAGGGCATCGCGTCGGGCAGGGGGATGCAGCGCGCGGCCTCGACGGTGGCGAATTCCGCAAGCCCGCCATGTCCCGCGAAGACCGCGACGCGGGTTCCGAGGGCGGGCGTCTCCACGCCGTCTCCGTGCGCCTCGACCGTTCCGGCGATCTCCATGCCGAGGGTGAAGGGCGGGGGCGGCATGTCCTGGTATGTGCCCCGGATCATGAGAAGATCGGCGAAGTTGAGCCCGCAGGCGGCGACGCGGATCAGCACCTCGCCGGGCCTGGGTGCGGGCCGGTCCGTGTCGACCAGCCGCGGCGGCGCGCCCGCCGCCTCGATGCGCCATGCCTTCATGTCCCGGCCTCTCCGCTGTCGTGCCGGCCCCGAGGCTAGCCCCTGCGCCGTCCGCCGCCACCCTTGCCGCCCAGCCGCTCGACGGCGGCCTTCACGAGGTC
>NZ_JBQLZP010000107.1:0-7853 GCF_052168335.1 Roseicyclus sp.
CGAAAGCCGTGGGCGGGACTATCGCCGGGCCATGTCCTCGCCGCTGGAGGGGGAGGACGCGTGTTCGCGCCTCTCGCCGCATCTGGCCTGGGGCACGCTCTCGCCGCGCGAGGCGGCGCAGGCGGCGGCGCGGCGGAAGGCCGAGGCCGCCGGCACGCGCGCGGGCTGGCGGGGCGCGATGACGAGCTTCGAGGCGCGGCTCGCCTGGCGCGACCACTTCATGCAGAAGCTCGAGGACGCGCCCGCGATCGAGACGCGCTGCCTGCACCCGGCCTGCGAGGCGTTGCGTCCGCGCGCGCCCGACGCGGCCCGCCTCGCCGCCTGGGAGAAGGGCGAGACGGGGCTGCCCTTCGTCGATGCCTGCATGCGCTATCTCGACCATGGCGGCTGGCTCAACTTCCGGATGCGGGCGATGCTGGTGGCGGTCGCCTCCTACCACCTCTGGCTCGACTGGCGGGCGACGGGGCCGCACCTGGCGCGCGCCTTCACCGACTACGAGCCGGGCATCCACTGGCCGCAGATGCAGATGCAGTCGGGCACGACCGGCATGAACACGGTGCGGATCTACAACCCCGTGAAGCAGGGGCGCGACCAGGACCCGGACGGTGTCTTCACGCGCCGCTGGGTTCCGGAACTGGCCGAGGTGCCGGACCGCCACCTCCAGGCGCCCTGGGAGTGGGAGGGGGCGGGGCGGCTGCTGGGGCGGCGCTATCCCGCGCCGGTCGTGGACGTTGTCGCGGCGGCGCGCGCCGCGCGCGAGGCGGTCTGGGGCATCCGGCGGGGCGATGGGTTCCGGGCCGAAGCCGCGCGCATCGTCGAGAAGCACGCGAGCCGCAAGGACCGGGGCGCGGGGCGGCACTTCGTGAACGACCGGGAGGGGCGCCGGAAGCCGGCCGACACGCGGCAGTTGCGGCTCGACCTCTGACGGGAGACGCAAGGGCGATCCGCAGGCCCGGCGACGGAGACCGATGGACGGGCGCGTCGGGCCCGCTATCTCGCGCCCCATGGCCAAGATGCGCAAGAAATCCGACCTGCCGCAGAAGACCTGCGCGACCTGCGGGCGGCCTTTCGCCTGGCGGAAGAAATGGGCGCGCGTCTGGGACGAGGTGCGGCATTGCTCGGACCGCTGTCGGGGCGCGGCGCGGAAGGGTGGCTTTGGTCAGAAAACCTGACCGCGACTGTTGCCTATCGGAAACTTTTTTCCTAATCCGGCGTCACGGAATGCCGTGGGATACCGTCAGCGGAGGGGTGGATGGCCGAGCGCGTCGAGAGAAACGGATTGCAGGTGGCGGCGGAACTGGCCGCCTTCCTCGAGGAGCGGGCGCTGCCCGGCACGGGGGTGGCACCGGGCGCCTTCTGGGCCGGGTTCTCGGATCTGCTGCACGGCTTCGCGGGGCGGAACCGCGCGCTCCTCGAGACGCGCGAGGAGTTGCAGCGCCGGATCGACCAGTGGCACATCGCGCGGCGCGGCCAGCCGCACGACCCCGACGCCTACCAGGCCTTCCTGGGCGAGATCGGCTATCTGCTGCCCGAGGGCGAGGACTTCCGCATCGATACCACCAGGATCGACCCCGAGATCGCGACGGTCGCGGGGCCGCAACTCGTCGTGCCGATCACCAATGCCCGCTTCGCGCTGAACGCTGCGAATGCGCGCTGGGGCAGCCTCTACGACGCGCTCTACGGGACGGACGCGATGGGCAGCCTGCCGCCGCCCGGAGGCTACGACCGGGGGCGGGGCGCGCGCGTGGTGGCGCGGGCGCGGGTCTTCCTCGACGACGCCTTCCCGATCGCGGGCGCCAGCCATGCCGACATCCACCGCTACCGGGTGGAGAAGGGTCAACTCCTCGCCGACGACAAGCCGCTGATGCAGCCGGAGAAGTTCGCCGGCCATACCGGCCACCCGCGCGCGCCCGACAGCGTGCTCCTGCGCAACAACGGGCTGCATGTGGAACTCGTCTTCGACCGGGCGCATCCGATCGGGGCGCGCGACCAGGCGCTGCTGGCCGACGTGCGGATGGAGGCGGCGGTCTCGGCGATCATGGATTGCGAGGATTCGGTCGCCTGCGTCGATGCCGAGGACAAGGTGCTGGCCTACGGCAACTGGCTGGGGCTCATGCAAGGCGACCTGACCGAGACCTTCGAGAAGGGCGGGGCGGAGATGACCCGGCGGCTCGAGGGCGACCGGACCTACACCGCGCCGGACGGCTCGGAGTTCACCGTCAAGGGCCGCGCGCTGATGCTGGTGCGCAACGTCGGCCACCTGATGACGAACCCCGCGATCCTGCTCGAGGACGGCTCGGAGGCCTACGAGGGCCTGATGGACGCGATGATCACGACGCTCATCGCGATGCACGACCTGAAGAAGGCCGAGGGCGCGCGGAACTCGGTCGCCGGGTCGGTCTACGTGGTGAAGCCCAAGATGCACGGCCCCGAGGAAGTGGCCTTCGCCGACGACACCTTCACGGAGGTGGAGAAGGTCCTGGGCCTTCCCCGCTACACCGTGAAGCTCGGCATCATGGACGAGGAGCGTCGCACCTCGGTGAACCTCAAGGAATGCATCCGCGCCGCGCAGCACCGGGTGGCCTTCATCAACACCGGGTTCCTCGACCGGACGGGCGACGAGATCCACACCTCGATGGAGGCGGGGCCGTTCTCCCGCAAGGACTTCATCAAGCGGAAGTCCTGGATCACGGCCTACGAGAACCAGAACGTCGACATCGGGCTCGAATGCGGGCTCCGCGGCCGGGCGCAGATCGGCAAGGGCATGTGGGCGGCCCCCGACGCGATGGCCGCGATGCTCGAACAGAAGATCGAGCATCCGCGCGCGGGCGCGAACTGCGCCTGGGTGCCCTCGCCGACGGCGGCGACGCTGCACGCGCTGCACTATCACCGGGTGGACGTGGCCGCGGTGCAGGAGAAGCTCGAGAAGGGCGGGCGGCGCGCCTATGTCACCGCGCTCCTCGACATTCCGCTCGCGGCCTACCGGCGCTGGACCGAGGCGCAGATCCGGCGCGAGGTGGAGAACAACGCGCAGGGCATCCTCGGCTACGTGGTGCGCTGGATCGACCAGGGCGTCGGCTGCTCGAAGGTGCCCGACATCAACGACGTGGCGCTGATGGAGGACCGGGCGACCTGCCGGATCAGCGCGCAGCACATCGCCAACTGGATGCATCACGGCGTGGTCAGCGAAGAGGAGGTCGTCGCCACCTTCCGCCGCATGGCCGAGGTCGTGGACCGGCAGAACGCGGGCGACCCGGCCTATCGGCCGATGGCGCCGGGCTTCAACGGGATCGCCTTCGCGGCCGCGATGGACCTCGTGATGAGGGGCCGGGAGCTGCCGAGCGGGTATACCGAGCCGGTGCTCCATGCCCGCCGGCTGGAGTGGAAGGCGGCGTGAGGAACCGGGGGCTCTGCCCCCGGACCCCCGGCGGTATTTTTCGAAAGATGAAGAAGGGGCGGCAGGCCCCTGGGAGGAACAGATGATTTCTATCGAAGCGGCGCGGAAGATGATCGAGGTGGCGCGGGCGAAGGGGCGCGAGCTGGGGCTGAAGCCGCTGTCGGTGGCGGTGCTCGACGCGGGCGGGCATCTTCTCGCCTTCGAGCGCGAGGACGGGGCGAGCCCGGGGCGCTTCGAGATCGCGCGGGGCAAGGCCTATGGCGCGGTCATGCTGGGGATGCCGGGATCGGTGCAGATGGCGCGGGCCGAGGGGCAGGCCTATTTCATGGCCGCCGTGAACGGCGCCTTCGGGGGCAAGGTCGTGCCGGTGCCGGGGGGCGTCCTCGTCCTGAAGGACGGCGTCGTGCTGGGCGCGGTCGGCGTCACCGGCGACACGTCGGACAACGACGCGGCGGCGGCGGTCGCCGGGATCGAGGCGGCGGGGTTCGAGGCGAGCGCGTGAGGCGGCTGGTCTCCTCGGGCTCGTCCTTCGAGGCCGACATCGGCTATTCGCGGGCGGTGGTCTGCGACGGCTGGGTCTTCGTCTCGGGGACGACGGGCTTCGACTATGCGACGATGGAGATCGCCGGGGACGCCGCGGCGCAGGCCGAGCAGACCTTCCGCAACATCGACGCGGCGCTGCGGGAGGCGGGCGCGGCGATGGCGGACGTGGTGCGCGTGCGCTACATCCTGCCCGATGCGGGCGACTGGCCGTCCTGCTGGCCGGTGACGCGCGCCTGGCTCGGCGCGGTGCGGCCCGCGGCGACGATGATCGTCGCGGCGCTCCAGGATCCGCGGATGCGCATCGAGATCGAGGTCACTGCGCGGCTTCCGGAGGCCTGAAGCGCCCAAATCCGCGGCACTTGCCGCGGATTCGCGCAGGATGATGTGTGTTCTGTGCCAAGGGGCACTTTCTCCTGCGTCACGCGCGGGCTATACCTGTGCCCGGGTGGAAGGAGCGGGAAGGTTCATGGCGCGGCCCCTCGTCGGCATCATCGGCAATCATCACCTGATCAACGATCAGTACTCGACCCATGCCGGCGGCACGATGAATTCCGAGGCGATCGCCGAGGTGGCCGATTGCATGCCGCTCCTGATCCCGTCCGACCCGCGCTTCGTCTCGACCGCGGAACTCCTCGAGACCTTCGACGGGTTCCTCTTCACCGGGGGGCGCCCGAACGTCCACCCCGAGGAATACGGCGAGGACGCGACCGAGGCGCATGGCGCCTTCGACCGGGCGCGGGACGCGGTGACGCTGCCCCTGATCCGGGCCTGCGTCGAGCGGGGACAGCCCTTCCTCGGCGTCTGCCGCGGCTTCCAGGAGGTGAACGTGGCGATGGGCGGCTCGCTGCATCCCGAGATCCGCGACCTGCCGGGGCGGATGAACCACCGGATGCCGCCCGACGGTACCATCGAGGAGAAATTCGCGCTGCGCCACGCCGTCACCTTCACGGAGGGCGGGCCGTTCCACCGGGTGCTCGGCGCGCGCGAGGTGATGACCAACACGCTCCACGGGCAGGGGATCAAGCGGGCGGGCGCGCGTATCGTGATCGACGGCCACGCGCCCGACGGCACGCCCGAGGCGATCTACATCGAGGGCGCGCCGGGCTTCACCCTGTCGGTGCAGTGGCATCCCGAGTATCGCGCGGCGCAGGACCCGGTTTCCCGTCCGCTCTTCGAGGCCTTCGGCGCGGCGGCGCGCGCCTGGGCCGAACGGCGGCGCCCGGTTCCGGTCGCAGAGGTCGCCTGAAGACATCCTTGCCCGTCGCGCAATGCAACCGACAGGTTCGGGTCAGTCGCGCGCGCCCATGGTGCGGTCATCGACCGAACCCATGGAGAACACCGGACATGACCCCCGAAATGTCCTCCGGGACCGCTCGCCGCGTGCCGGACGGACCGCATCCCGGATACCACGTTCACGGGCGCGACCTATCCTGACCGGGCGGGTCGGCGTTGCGGCGACCCTCTCGCGACGTTTTCCTGAGGCTCAGGTCTGCCGCGCGCCGCGCAACTCCTTGATGTGGAGGCGGATCTTCTCCCAGGTCTCCGCATCTTCGGGCTTGCCCGCGTCACGCGCGGCGGCGGCCTTCTGCGCGGCCTCGGCCTCGGCCTTGTCGCCGTGGGCGTCGAAGAGGCTGCGGGCGTATTGCACGAGATCCTTGTGGTCCATCGGTCAACTCCCTTTGCGGGGCACTGCGCGCGGGCGCGGGCCCGGTTCCGGTGGACGGACAGCGTAACCCGCGGGCCGCCGGCGCGTCCACCGGCGGTTTCGCCTCAATATCGGGCAGGGGGCCGCGATCCGCCTGCCGAATGTGCAGGCCGTCCCCCTCAGAGCAGGGCGGAGACCAGCAGCGGGAAGACGAGGAGGAACATCGCCAGCGAGAACACGCTGTGGGCCCCGAGCGCCAGCGCGGCGGCGCGGTTGCCCATCGGGTCGCCCCCGGGGCTTTGCAGCACCTTCGCATAGGCGAAGAAGGCGCCCGTCAGGCCGAGGACGAGGACGGCGATGCTGCCCGGCGCGCCGGGCACGAGCGCTCCGAGCGTGCCGTCGGCGATGATGACCGCCGCGGAGGCGAGGTAGGCCGCCTTCCAGAGATTGCCGAAGCGCGGCATCTCGAGGCCGAAGACGCGGAAGACAAGCGCGATGACCCCGGCGATCAGGACCGCACCGACGAGTGCTCCGAGGAGGCCCGCCAGAATTCCTGCAAAATCCATACCGTTTGCCTTCGACATGTGGATGAAAGCAGGGAAACCGCCGTTTCCGGCCGTTTCGCGCTGGAATCGCGGCGTTTTGCGGATGGCGGTTCAGCCGTATTGCGCCAGCATCTCCTTCAGGTCCGCCAGCGTGTTGGCCTCCGACACCGGCTTGTCGCGGCGCCAGCGGGCCATGCGGGGGAAGCGCAGGGCGACGCCCGACTTGTGGCGCGGGCTCTCCTGGATGCCTTCGAAGGCGATCTCGAAGACATGCTCGGGCCGGACGGCGCGCACCGGGCCGAAGCGGTCGGTCGTGTTCTTGCGCACCCAGCGGGTGATCTCGGCGAACTCGGCGTCGGTCAGGCCCGAATAGGCCTTGGTGAAGGGGACGAGCTCGTTCCCGTTCCAGACCGCGAAGGTGAAATCGGTGTAGAGCGTCGCGCGCCGACCCGATCCCGCCTGCGCGTAGATCATCACCGCGTCGATGGAGAGGGGGTCGACCTTCCACTTCCACCAGTCGCCCTTCTTGCGCCCCGCGAGGTAGGGGGCGCCGAGCCGCTTGAGCATCAGCCCCTCGGCGCCGAGATCGCGGCTCTGCGCCCGCGCGGCGGCGAGGCCGGCCCAGTCCGCGGCCTCCACGCGCGGCGAGACGCGGAGGGGCAGGTCGCGGGGCAGGGCGGCGGCGGCCTCCTCCAGCGTCGCGCGCCGGTCGGCCAGCGGCGCCTCGCGCAGGTCCGCCCCCCGCCACTCGAGGAGGTCGTAGGCCATGAGGATCACGGGCGCCTCGGCCAGCAGCTTCTTCGGCACGGTCTTGCGCCCGATCCGGGGCTGGAGGCGCGCGAAGGGCAGGGGCGCCTCCGCGGTCCGGTCGTAGGCCAGCACCTCGCCGTCGATCACCGTGCCGTCGGGGAGGAAGTCGCGCAGGCTCGCCAGTTCGGGGAAGCGGTCGGTGATCAGCTCCTCCCCCCGCGACCAGAGCCAGTGCTCGCCGCCGCGCAGGATGAGCTGGCCGCGGATGCCGTCCCATTTCCGCTCGGCCAGCCAGTCGGCGACGGGGCCGAGCTCCTCCGGCGGCTGCTCGATCTGGTAGGCGAGATAGAACGGATAGGGCCGCGAGAGGTCGGCGGTGGGGTCATGCGCCTCGATGAGGCTGCGCCAGCTCACGCTGTCGGGCGTCCAGTCGCCCATCAGGCGGTGGGTCAGTTCCGCCTCGTCTATGCCGGTCGCGAGCCCGAGCGCGCGGGTCATGAGCTTCTGGCTCACGCCCATCCGCCAGCCGCCGGTGAGAAGCTTGTTGAACACCAACCGCTCGCGGGGGGCGAGGCCCTCCCACGCCGTCAGGATCGCGGCCTTGCGCGTCTCCTCGTCGGCGGCGTCGAGCGCGCGGAGCCGCGCGATCCAGTCCGAGAGCGGCAGGTCCGTCTCGGCCGTGGGTTCCGGCAGCACCAGCGCGATCGTCTCCGAGAGGTCGCCCACCACCGGATAGCAGGCCTCGAAGAGCCAGAGCGGGATGCCCGCCCGCTCCGCCGCCCATTCCCGCAGCTTCGTCGTCGTGATGGTGCGGCGCGGGCGGCGGCCGGAGAGGAGCGCGATGCACCAGAGGCGGTCCGCCTCGGGCGCCTCGCGGAAATAGGCGGCCAGCGCCTCGGTCTTGGCCTTGGTGGAGGTCGTCTGGTCGAGCGCGGCGAAGAGGGCGGCGAAGCGCTTCATGCCGTCCGCTCCC
>NZ_JBQLZP010000108.1:0-1542 GCF_052168335.1 Roseicyclus sp.
TGGGCAAGGTGGACCTGCCGCAGGACGCGCTCGAGCGCTATCCGCACGAATTCTCGGGCGGCCAGAGGCAGCGCATCTGCATCGCCCGCGCTCTGATGCCGGACCCGAAGGTGCTGGTTCTCGACGAGGCGGTATCGGCCCTCGACGTGTCGGTGCAGGCGCGGGTGCTCGACCTTCTGGTGGACCTTCAGCGCGACATGGGCCTTGCCTACCTTTTCGTCTCGCACGACATGGCCGTGGTCGAGCGTATCGCCCACCGGATCGCCGTGATCTACGCGGGCCGCATCGTCGAGATCGGCGCGGCGCGTGCGGTCCTGTCCGACCCGCGCCATCCCTATACGCGCAAGCTTATCGCCGCCGTCCCCTCGATCGAGAAGCGCCGCGTCGACTTCGCGCTCGAGACCGACGAGGTGCCTTCGACCCTCCGCCCCGCCGGGTGGCAGCCGCCACCGCAGGTCTGGCAGGACCACGGGGCGGATCACCGCGTGGCGCTGGAGGGGCGCAAATGAGCTTCGAGGCCGCCTGGGCGCTGGCCGAGGAGGCGGTCGCCTCGGGCCGCATCCCCTGCGCCGTCCTTGGCACCGTGGTGCAAAGCGCGCGGGAGGTCCGCTGGACCGGCCATGCCGTCCTGACGCCGGAGGCCGTTCCGGTGGCCCGCGACACGGTCTTCGACCTCGCCTCGCTGACCAAGCCCGTCTTCACGGCCGCGCGCATCCTCGCCCACGCAGCGGCGGAGCGGATCGACCTCGATGCGCCCCTGACCTCCGTCATCCCCGACTTCCGCCAGTATCACGAGGATTGCTGGGAGCGCCGCGTGACCTTCCGCCAGTGCCTCGGCCACCTCACGCCCTTCCCGGCGGTCGAGCCGATCTACACCTACGGCACTGATCCCGCGACGCTCCGCGCCTTCGTGCTGCAACGCGAGTGGCGGCGGCTGGCCGCGCCGGTCTATTCCGACATCAACTTCATCTTGCTGGGCATCGCGCTCGAGCGGCTGGAGGGCACGGCCATCCGCGAGATGGACCCGGGCCCCGGCCTCAGCTTCGTCCCCGACCCCGAGGCCTGTGCCGCGACCGAGGCCTGCACCTGGCGCGGTCGCGTCATGCGGGGGGAGGTGCATGACGAGAACTGCTTTGCGCTCGGCGGCTCGGGCCACGCGGGCCTCTTCGGCATAGCCGACGCGCTTCTCGACGTGGCGGAGCGGATGCTGGCGCGCGGGCCGGGCCCCGAGGCCGTGCCGCTGTCGGAGACGCGCACCCACGGCTGGGAGCGGTCGCATCCCGGCTGGTCCGGGGGGCAGGCCTGCTCGCCCACGACCATCGGGCATACCGGCTTCACCGGAACGGGCCTCTGGATCGACTTCAGGACCAGGCGCGCCTGGACCCTACTGACCAACCGCGTCCATCCAACGCGCCACGCCGAGACCGGCATCGCCGATCTCCGCCGCGCGGTAGGTGAGGCGCTATGCGCGGAGTGATTTGATGGAGATGGCGTGGTGCGTCGGCCTGATGACCGGCACGGTTCTCGACGGCAACATCGACG
>NZ_JBQLZP010000109.1:0-2031 GCF_052168335.1 Roseicyclus sp.
GCATGCCGGCCGCGCAGCCGGTCGCCGCGGAATAGGGGAGGGCGCGCCATGGGCCTCAGCCACGCCGAACGCAAGCTTGTCAAGCGCGACAAGGAGATGGTCCCGACCATCCTCGTGCGGGCGATGTTCGTCCTCTGCCTCTGCGTCCTGATCATCGTCGCCTATGCGCGGCTGACGGACCGGCCGCTCTCGGCCATGCCGCCCTCCGAGGCGGAGGTGCCGGCGGTTCACGAGCGGACGATCCGTATCTTCGGAGAGATGGACGGCTCCGCCCGCGTGCTCGACGCGGACGGCAACCTCATCGCCGACTTCGGACCCGACGAGGGCGGGTTCGTGGCCGGCATCTATCGCGTGCTGGAGCGCGAACGTGGGGCCGTGGGCCTCGATGCATCCGAGCCCATCCGGCTGGTGCGCTTTTCAGACGGGCGCATCGGGCTTCGGGATGACCACACCGACTTCCGGGCCGAGCTCTTCGGCTTCGGGGCGGACAACGAGGCGGTCTTCGCCCGCCTCCTGGAGGAATGACCGATGGGATGGATTACCCGAGAGAAGGAGACGGCGCCCTGCGAGGTCGAGGTCAGCCACTGTTTCGACTCGCTCCACGCGCATGTGAAGTTCCTGAACGGCGCCACGATCAACCCCGGTGACGAGGTTCTCGTCCACGGCGCGCCGGTGATGGCGCCCTACGGCGAGGTCGTCCGCGAGGAGCGGATCGCCACCATCACCCGCGCCTCCAGGCTCGAACAGCTCTGGACCCGCGCCACCGGCGACTTCGAGTTCATGGAGCTCTGCGAGTTCAGCTTCAGCGACGAGGTCGAGCCTCACCTGGCGCCCGCCGCCGCCCGCAAGGAAGGAGTCCCGGCATGAAGGACCAGGTCTTCCACTCCGCCGACGCCGCGACCGTCGAGGAGGCGATGTCCGCCCGCAACTACGAGCAGGCCGTCATCGACAGCGAGAGCGCGACCGCCGTCGCCATGCAGAACACGCTGCTGACGCCGCGCTTCTACACCACGGATTTCGACAAGCTCGACGCGGTCGACGTGAGCTCCGTCCGCGAGGACTGGGACAAGCTCATCGCGCAGATGAAGTCCGACCCCAACAAGGGCCACTTCAAGAAGAACGAGGAGTGGGACCACATCGACTGGGACGGGATGGAGCCCAAGCTCCGCGCCGAGTTCACCGACTTCCTGATCTCGTCCTGCACCGCCGAGTTCTCGGGCTGCGTCCTCTACAAGGAGATGAAGCGGCGCGGCAACAACGAGGACATCACGACCCTCTTCCAGCTCATGGCGCGGGACGAGGCGCGGCACGCGGGCTTCATCAACGATGCGCTGCGCGAAGCGGGGATCGCGGTGAATCTCGGCTTCCTCACGCAGAAGAAGAAGTACACCTACTTCCAGCCGAAGTTCATCTACTACGCGACCTACCTCAGCGAGAAGATCGGCTACGCCCGCTACATCACGATCTTCCGCCACCTCGAGGCGCATCCCGAGCACCGGTTCCACCCGATCTTCAAGTGGTTCAAGGAGTGGTGCAACGACGAGTTCAGCCACGGCGAGGCCTTCGCGCTTCTCATGAAGACCGACCCCAAGCTGACCAGCGGCATCAACGTCCTGTGGATCAAGTTCTTCCTGACGGCCGTGTATGCGACGATGTACGTGCGCGACCACCAGCGGCCGGCCTTCCACGAGGCGCTGGGCGTCGATACCGACTGGTACGGGCAGGAGGTGTTCCGCAAGACCTCCGAGATCTCGAAACAGGTCTTCCCGATCACGCTAGACATCGACCATCCGCGCTGGATGCCGGGTCTGAAGGCGCTCCAGCGCGCCAATGCCGACCTCGCCGAGGCGACGGAGAAGAAGCAGGTGCTGCGCGGCCTCGGCGCCCGGGTGCGGGCGGCGGCGGCCTTCGTCGGCCTCTTCACCATCCCTGCCAAGAAGCACCGCGTTCCCGTCTCGACCCGGCTGGAGCCCGCCTACTGATGCTGCATTCGCCCTGGATCGCCGCGCTTCTGGCGCTTTTCCTCTGGTG
>NZ_JBQLZP010000110.1:0-2969 GCF_052168335.1 Roseicyclus sp.
TCGGGCGCATCTCGGGCACGGTGCTGGCGGTCCTCATCGTCACGACGATGCAGGTGGCCCTACAACTCGCGAACATCTCGCAGGCGTGGCAACTCGCCGCGATCGGCCTCCTGCTGATCGGCAGCGTGGTCGCGGACAATGCGGTGGCCGAGAAGCTAAGGGCGCGCGCGCGGCGCGCGCCCTCCTGATCAGGTCGAAGTCCAGCCAAACCAGTCGCGCTGGATCTCGGCGCCTGCAGATCCCCTGCCCGGACCCGTCACGTTGAGGTCGAACCGTTCGGCGACCGCGAGGCAGAGTGCCTGGCACGCGAGGGCCGCCCGCATCGCGGTAATCAGGGTGTCGCCGTCCGCCGGCAAGCCCGCGCGGCTCACGGAGACGCCGAGCCTTGCGAGGCCGTCGGCCAAAGCCTCCGTCCGTGCATCCGCCGGACCACCTCCGCCGCAGAGCACGGCGTGATCCCCGGGGCGCAGCATGAACTGCGCGCCGTGCCCGAAGTTCTCCGCCTCGAATGACCAGGCCGGAAGGCCGCCCGCCTCGTGCATCTTCGCGGCCCCGTAGTTCGCGGAGCCCATCGCGGCACCGCCGCCGAGGAAGAAGAAGCGCGTCTCGGGCAACAGCTCGGAAGCAGTCTCGCGCGCCGCCTCAAGCGCGACTTTCCCGTCGCGCGCGAGCATCTCCACGACCGGCCCGGCATCGTAATCGCCCACCAGCGACGCCAGCGCCAGAAGCGTCACATGGTAGTCCAGGCCGTGCGGAATGGCCCGGCTGATCGGCTTGAACGGAAGGACGAGGACGTCCCGTGCCGCCCGCGCTAGCGGGCTTTCGGGGTTGAGGGTCACCGCGACCGTGTGAGCGCCGTTCCGGGTGGCCTTCTCCACAGCCTCCACGGTTCGCCGGGTCGACCCCGAGATCGAGATCCCGACGACGGCATCCCCAGCCCGGATGTATACATCCCAAAGCATCTCCGCGGCCGACGAGGGACGTATGTCCCAGCCCCGACGCCTGAAGTGGAGCGCGAGTGCTTGTGCGGCGAAGAGGCTGTCACCGCAGCCGCCAACCCATAGGGTTCGGTCACGGTCAAGGCGGATCGAGGCGGCTGCTTCTGCGAGGGGCCCGACCGCATGCGCGAGGATTGCAGATTGCTCCGCGATTTCCCGGCACATGAGGGCGCGGCTTTCGGCGGGCGTCATCGCGCGTTCCCCTTGGAGGTGTCGCGCCGGAGCACCGCGCTCGCAAGATTTCCGGGCTCCACCGGTCCAGCTTCCGTCAGGATGGCGCTGACGAGATCGGGCGGCACGATCTCCAGTTCCGGAGCCTCGGTCGAGGCCTGCTCGCCGGGCCTCAGAAGGAAATCGTATCGTCTCGGCGAAGGCGCCGGCAGGTCGGCCGCCGCACGCGCGCCGACCTTGAAGAGGTCCGCGGCCCCGTAGACGGCAATGCCGTGCGCGTGCGCCGCCCGCGCCGTCATCGTCGAACCCACCGTATTGATGATGCCTCCGTCTGAGGTCACGCTCTCGGCGCCAAGTAGGACCACGTCCGACCGCGACATCGCATATTCGATCGCGGCGTCCAGGACGAAGGACACGGAAACTCCCAGATCCGCAAGGGCGGTCATGTAGCGCCGCCCGCCATCGATCGCACGGCTTTCGGGAATGACTATGAGGTCGAGGCCGGTCGCGCCGGCAAGCGCGCGGACCACGTCCGCAACGGTGCTCGAGTAGTCGTAGATCAGCGGGCGGCGCACGTCCGCAAGGATCTCGGTGGCCTTCGCGATAAGCGCGCGTCTCCGCTCGGCCGCTGCCGCGCCCCATGCCTCAGCCCGGGCGGAAAGGACTGCCGCGGCCTCGACCGCGGGAAGCTGGTCGACGCCATCGGTCTGCCAGTCGAGCGCGTTGGCGACGATCGGGGCATTGCTTCCCCGCGTCCGGGCGATGAAACGCGCCAGTTCGAGAGCCTCGTCGCGCGCGGTCGTCCGGTCGGCGCTGGCCACTTGCGCTACCAGGGGAAGCGCGAGAGCCACGTGGTTCGTCGCTCCGAGAACGCCCTCGTCGACGATGTCTAGAAGCCCCTGCATCGTCTCGGCTCCCGGTGCGGGTAACCCCTTCTTC
The DNA here is from genome assembly GCF_052168335.1 of Roseicyclus sp. Taxonomy (GTDB): domain Bacteria; phylum Pseudomonadota; class Alphaproteobacteria; order Rhodobacterales; family Rhodobacteraceae; genus Roseibacterium. Next base: position 2,109 of record NZ_JBQLZP010000110.1, read on the forward strand.
ACGAGGATTTCGGGGAATTCGAAGCGTCTTTCAGACATCTGTTATCTCTTGGCTGCGAAGTTCAAGGAAGCGCGCGACGTCGGCATGACGCGGAAGTCCGGCTTGTGCGCCGTAGGCACGCGTCGACAGCGCAGCCGCCGCATTCGCGAACCGAAGTGACGTGATATCGTCAGCGCCGCCCAGTCGACAGTGGAGGAATGCAGCGGCGAAGGCGTCGCCCGCGCCGGAAGTATCGGTCACTTGCACGGAATGTCCGGGCAGGTCAAAGATGCCGGCCGCGTTCTCCACACGCGCACCGGCGGCGCCCCGCGTGGTGACGATCGATCTGTCGGCGCCGAGAGTCAGCGCTCCGAGCGCACGTTCCGCCTCCGCCCTGCTCTGATCGCTGATGAACAGGAGATCCACGTTCGGCAGTAGTTCCGCGACCCTGCCACCACCGGCCGGAATGTCCGCCGCTTCGAGGTCTAGCGAAACCGAGGCGCCAGCATGTCTCGCCCGTTCGATGGCCTTCATGGCGAGGTCATGACGGGTAAAGGTAAGGTGAACGTGCTGCACGCCGCGGAAAGCTTCGGGCGTAAGGTCTTCGGGCTGCGGCAGGTAGGCGGGGCTCACCGCCTTGACGAGGCACTTCTCGCCATCCTGGTCTACCATGATAATGCAGAAAAACGTCGCCGCACCTTGGCGGGTGCTGACATGGACGAGATCGAGTTGCTCCTCGGCCAGGGCATCGAGCGCCTCGCGCCCCATCGCGTCGTCGCCCACGGCGCCGAGCAGACGTGTCGCGGTTCCGAGCCGTCTGGCTCCCACGGCGGCATTGCCGAACGCGAAGGGCTGATGGACCGGATCACCGTGATCGAGGGC
>NZ_JBQLZP010000111.1:0-4351 GCF_052168335.1 Roseicyclus sp.
CCGCCGCCGATCTCCCGGGCACGATCCCGGTCTTCCCGCTGCCGGGCGCGCTGCTGCTGCCGCGCGCGCGCCTGCCGCTGCACATCTTCGAGCCGCGCTACCTCGCCATGCTCGACGACACGATGAAGACGTCGCACCGCCTGATCGGCATGGTGCAGCCGCGCGAGGTGCCGGGTTCGGACGTGCGGCGGCTGCACGCCATCGGCTGCGCCGGGCGGCTCACGCAGTTCTCCGAGACGGAGGACGGGCGGTACATGATCACGCTCTCGGGCATGTCGCGCTTCCGCATCCTGGAGGAGGTGACGGGTTTCACCCCCTACCGCCGCTGCGAGGTGAGCTGGGAGGGGTTCTCGCGCGACCTCGGGCCGACCGAGCACGATCCGGGCTTCGACCGGGAGCCGTTCCTCGACCTCCTCGGCCGCTACTTCGAGGCGCTGTCGCTCTCGACCGACTGGGACAGCATGAAGGAGGCGGAGGACGAGCTGCTGATCAACTCGCTCTCGATGCTCTGCCCCTTCGACCCTGAGGAGAAGCAGGCGCTTCTGGAGGCGCCGTCGCTGACCACGCGGCGCGAGACGCTGGTGACGCTTCTGGAATTCGCGCTCCGCGGCGGGTCGGCCGAAGGGGAGACCATGCAGTGAGCGGGAGCGAGGAGGACGCGCCGCGCGGGCCGAGCTTCGACCGGCGGATGCTGGAGGCGCTGGTCTGCCCGATGACGCACGGCACGCTCGCCTACGACGCGGGGCGGCAGGAGCTGATCTCGAAGGCCGCCCACCTCGCCTACCCGATCCGGAACGGCATCCCGATCATGCTCGAGGAAGAGGCGCGCAAGCTCGACTGAGCGCGCGCGGGCGACACGCGTCGCAGTGCGTATTTCAGGAAAGATGAAGGCTCAGAGCGCGCGGCCCCGGAGGAGGCGCGGCACGTCTCCGGTGAGGCCGGCCGCCTCGCGGATGAAGCGGCGGCGCAGGCCCGGCACCGCCTGCACGACGCCCATGCCCACGTCGCGGAGGGCGCGGAGCGCGGGGTTGTCGTTCGAGAAGAGGCGGTTGAAGGCGTCGGTCGCCACCGCCATCGCCGCGGTGTCGAAGCGCCGCCAGGACTGGTAGCGCGCGAGCACGTCGGCGCGCGCGATGTCCTCGCCGCGCCGCCGCGCTGCGGTCAGCACCTCGGCCAGCGCGGCCACGTCGCGGAACCCGAGGTTCAGGCCCTGACCCGCGATCGGATGCACCCCGTGCGCCGCGTCGCCGACGAGCGCGAGGCGGGTGTCGACGAAGCGCTCGGCGATGCTGAGCGACAGCGGGTAGGCGTGGCGCGTGCCGGCCAGCGCGATGTCGCCCAGGAAGTCGCCGAAAGCGGGGCGGAGCGCCTCGAGATAGGCCGCGTCGTCCATCGCCGCGATCTCGGCCGCGCGCGCCGTCCGCTCGGACCAGACGATGGAGGAGCGGTTGCCGGGCAGGGGCAGGATCGCGAGAGGCCCCGCGGGCATGAAGAACTGGTGCGCGATGCCGTTGTGCGGCCGCTCGTGGGCGATGGCGCAGACGAGCGCGGTCTGCCCGTAGTCCCAGCCGGTCCGCCGGATGCGCGCGCGCGCAGCCGTGCCGCTGCGCCGCCCGTCGGCGCCGACGAGGAGGCGGCCCGTGAGCGTCCGTCCGTCGGCGAGCGTGACGCGGGCCGCGCCGTCGGTGTCCTGCGCCACGACCTCGGCCCCCGGCAGGTGCGTCACGCGCGGCTCGGCCGCCATGGCGTCGAGAAGCGCGCGGCGGAGGAAGCGGTCCTCGAGCATGTGGCCCATCGGGCCTTCCTCGATCTCGGCATGGTCGAAGTGGAGGTAGAAGGGGCCCGCCCCCTCGCCCGCGCGGCCGTCGGAGGCCTTGATCTCGAGGATGGGCTGCGCCTCGCCCTCGAGCGCGTCCCGGAGGCCGAGCGCGTCGAGCATCCGGACCGAGGCCAGCGCCAGCGCGTAGGAGCGGCCGTCGAAGGCGTCGCCAGCCCGCGTCTCGGCCGGGAGCGCGTCGACGACGATCGAGGAGAAGCCGCCCTGAGCCAGCGCCAGCGCGAGGCAGGGGCCGTTCAGCCCGCCGCCGACGATCAGGATGTCCGCGTCAATCATCATGCGCCGGACTATGGCCCGCGCCGGGGGATTGTCCATGCCGCGCGGGGTCGCTAGCGTCCGACCGCGACAACGTGACGGGCCGGGAACGGGGGGGACGACGGGCATGGACGACTGGCTCTGGATGAGCGCCTGCGCGCTCGGGCGCGGCATCGGTTCGGGCGAGATCGACCCCGTCGCGCTGGCCGAGGCCTACCTCGCCGCAGCCGAGGCGCACGCGCACCGCGACCGGATCTACACGACGCTGACGCGCGAGCGCGCCCTGGCCGAGGCGGAGGCCGCCGCCCACCGCGCGCGGCACGGGGTGCGGCGCGGCCTGCTCGATGGCGTGCCGATCAGCTGGAAGGACCTGTTCGACAGCGCGGGGACGGCGACGGAGGCCGGAACGCGCCTGCTGGAGGGGCGGGTGCCCGCGGCCGATGCCGAGGTTCTGGCGCGGGCGACGCGGGCGGGCCTCGTGTGCCTCGGCAAGACGCACATGTCCGAGCTCGCCTTCGCGGGGCTGGGCCTGAACCCGACCTATCGCGGCACGCCGGAAGGGGCGACGCCGCCCAATGTCCACGATCCCGCGCGGGTGCCGGGCGGCTCCTCCTCCGGGGCGGCGGCCTCGGTGGCCTACGGGCTCGCCGCGGCGGGGATCGGCTCGGACACCGGCGGTTCCGTGCGGGTGCCGTCCGCGTGGAACGACCTCGTGGGGCTGAAGACCACCTCGGGGCGGCTCTCGCTCGAAGGGGTCGTGCCGCTGGCGGAGAGCTTCGACACGGTCGGGCCGCTCTGCCGCAGCGTCGAGGACGCGGCGCAGCTTCTCGCGGTGATGGAGGGCGGGGCGGCGGCGGACCTGGAAGGCGCGAGCCTCTCGGGCACGCGCTTCCTCGTGCTCGAACCCTATGCCTCCGACGCGGCCGAGGCGCAGGCCGAGGGCTTCGCCCGCGCGCTGGAGCGTCTGGCCGACGCCGGCGCGACCCTCGAGCGGGGCGAGGTGGCGGCGATCGGGCCGGCGATGGACCTCTCGCCCGTTCTCTTCGCGGCCGAGGCCTACGGCACCTGGCGCGACGCGATCGAGGCCGCGCCCGAGAAGATGTTCGACCGCGTGCGCGACCGGTTCCGGGGCGGTGCGGCCTTCTCGGGGCCGGACTTCGTCGCGGCGTGGCGGAGCCTCCGGGCGCTGAGGCGGGACTGGGCGGCAGCGACGGCGGCCTATGACGCGGTTCTCCTGCCGACGACGGCGAACGCCCCGCCCGAGATCGCCCGGTTGATGGCCGACCCCGATCACTACGTGGCCGAGAACCTCCTGTGCCTGCGCAACACGCGGGTCGGCAACCTCATGGGGCTCTGCGGGCTGAGCCTGCCGACGGGGGTTCCGGCGGCGGGGCTGATGATGCTCGGGCCGCCCATGGCGGAGGAGCGGCTGCTGCGGCTCGGCGCGGCGGCGGAGGCGGCGTTGGCCTGAAGGCCACAACCGCCGGGCCTGTCCCAGCCTTTTTCTGGACAGGCCCGGCGCGCACGGGCTAGATTGCCGCAAAACCGGGGCGAAACGATCCCGGCAGCCGAGGCAGTCATGGCATTCCCCGAGCGGTTCTCGAACCTGCCAGAATACGCGTTTCCGCGTCTGCGGAAGCTGCTCGACGTCCATCCCCCGGGCGGCGAGATCATCCACATGTCCATCGGCGAGCCGCGGCATCCGTTTCCGGCCTGGGTCGGCGACGTGCTGGCCGCCAGCCTCGAGGGCTTCGGGCGCTATCCTCCGAACGAGGGGACGCCGGGCCTCCAGACCGCGATCGCGCGCTGGATCGCGCGGCGCTACGGCGTCAACGTCTCGGCCGAGCGGCAGGTCTTGCCGCTGAACGGCACGCGCGAGGGGCTGTTCAACGCCTGTCTCGCGCTCTGCCCCGAGACGAAGGGCGGCCGGCGCCCCGTGGTGCTGATGCCGAACCCGTTCTACCAGGTCTATGCCGTCGCCGCGCTCGCCGTGGGGGCGGAGCCCGTCTACGTCCCCGCGACCGAGGCGACGGGCGATCTGCCGGACTATGCGGCGCTGCCCGAGGACGTGCTGGAGCGCACGGCCATCGCCTATATCTGCTCGCCCGCGAACCCGCAGGGCGCGGTGGCGGACGAGGGCTACTGGGCCGACCTTCTGGCGCTGGCGGAGAAGCACGGTTTCCAGGTCCTCGCCGACGAGTGCTATTCCGAGATCTACCGCGATGCGCCGCCGCCCGGTGCGCTGGCGGCGGCGCAGGC
>NZ_JBQLZP010000112.1:0-4357 GCF_052168335.1 Roseicyclus sp.
ACTACGCCAAGGCGAACGACAAGTTCGTGATCCTCGGCGGAGCCATGGACGGGAAGGTCCTTGACCGCGCCGGTGTCACGGCCGTGTCCAAGCTGCCGTCGCGCGAGGAGCTCATCGCTTCCATCGTCGGCTGCATCGGGGCACCCGCCGCGAACATCGCCGGGGCCATTGGCGCACCTGCTTCGAACATCGCTTCCATCCTGTCCACCATCGAGGAGAGGGCGGAGGCCGCGTAAGGCATCCCCTGAGACCCGCACCTTGCGGCGTTGGAACACAATCCTACATACGGAACCTGACAAATGGCTGATCTTAAGAAACTCGCCGAAGAGATCGTTAACCTGACGCTCCTTCAGGCCCAGGAACTCAAGCAGATCCTCAAGGACGAATACGGCATCGAGCCCGCCGCCGGTGGCGCGGTGATGATGGCCGGTCCCGCCGGTGGCGACGCCGCCCCCGCCGAGGAAGAGAAGACCGAATTCGACGTCGTCCTGAAGAACGCCGGCGCGCAGAAGATCAACGTGATCAAGGAAGTGCGCGCGATCACCGGCCTCGGCCTCAAGGAAGCCAAGGACCTCGTGGAAGCCGGCGGCAAGGTCAAGGAAGGCGTCTCCAAGGCGGAAGCCGAGGACATCAAGGCCAAGCTCGTCGCGGCCGGCGCCGAAGTCGATCTGGCCTGAGGCCAGGGCGGGACGGGGCCGAAACGGCCCGCCGCCACGCAGAGACAGGGCTGGGCCCGGAGAAATCCGGGTCCAGCCGCCCGCGTCTTGAGCGGGTGCGTCTTGGAAAGGGCCCCTTGCGGGGGTGTTTTCCAAGACGGAGGCAAGGGGATCGGGGTCTGCCGGTGGGACGGCAGACGGATTGATCCGCCACGTCTTGATCTTGCGAGCCCTCCGCCGAGGCCCCGGCGGCGAGAGAGCCGCGCGAGACATGGGAAAGGTGCGCGAGAGCATGGCTCAGACCTACGCAGGCCAGAAACGTATCCGCAGATTCTACGGCAAGATCCGCGAAGTGCTGGAGATGCCGAACCTGATCGAGGTGCAGAAGTCCTCCTACGACCTGTTCCTCCAGTCGGGCGACAAGGAAAAGCCCACCGAAGGCGAAGGCATCATGGGTGTCTTCCAGTCGGTCTTCCCGATCAAGGATTTCAACGAGACCGCGGTGCTGGAGTTCGTGAAGTACGAACTCGAGGCGCCCAAGTTCGACGTCGAGGAGTGCCAGGCGCGCGACCTCACCTATGCCGCGCCGCTGAAGGTGACGCTGCGGCTGATCGTGTTCGATGTCGACGAGGACACCGGCGCCAAGTCCGTGAAGGACATCAAGGAGCAGGACGTGTTCATGGGCGACATGCCGCTCATGACGCCGAACGGCACCTTCATCGTCAACGGCACCGAGCGCGTCATCGTCAGCCAGATGCACCGCAGCCCCGGCGTGTTCTTCGACCACGACAAGGGCAAGACCCATTCCTCGGGCAAGCTCCTCTTCGCCTGCCGGATCATTCCCTACCGCGGCTCCTGGCTCGACTTCGAGTTCGACGCCAAGGACATCGTCTTCGCGCGCATCGACCGCCGCCGGAAGCTTCCGGTGACGACTCTGCTCTATGCGCTGGGACTTCACCAGGAAGGCATCATGGATGCCTACTACGACACGGTGACGTTCAAGCTCGACAAGAAGAAGGGCTGGGTCACCAAGTTCTTCCCCGAGCGCGTGCGCGGCACCCGCCCGACCTACGACATCGTGGACGCCGCCACCGGCGAGGTGATCGCCGAGGCCGGCAAGAAGATCACGCCGCGCGCGGTGAAGAAGCTGATCGACGAAGGCTCGGTGAAGGAGATCCTGGTTCCCTTCGACCAGATCGTCGGCCGCTACGTCGCCAAGGACATCATCAACGAGGAGACCGGCGCGATCTACGTCGAGGCCGGCGACGAGCTGACCTGGGAGACGGACCGCGACGGCGAGGTCTCGGGCGGCACGCTGAAGGAGCTGATGGACGCGGGCATCACCGAGATCCCGGTGCTCGACATCGACAACATCAACGTCGGCCCCTACATCCGCAACACCATGGCGATGGACAAGAACCTCAACCGCGAGAGCGCGTTGATGGACATCTACCGCGTCATGCGCCCGGGCGAGCCGCCGACCGTCGAGGCCGCCTCGACGCTGTTCGACCAGCTCTTCTTCGACAGCGAGCGCTACGACCTCTCGGCCGTGGGCCGCGTGAAGATGAACATGCGCCTCGACCTCGACGCCGAGGACACGCAGCGCACGCTCCGCAAGGAGGACATCATCGCCTGCGTGAAGGCGCTGGTCGAGCTGCGTGACGGCAAGGGCGAGATCGACGACATCGACCACCTCGGCAACCGCCGGGTGCGCTCGGTCGGCGAGCTGATGGAGAACCAGTACCGCGTCGGCCTGCTGCGGATGGAGCGCGCGATCAAGGAGCGCATGTCGTCGGTCGAGATCGACACGGTCATGCCGCAGGACCTGATCAACGCCAAGCCCGCCGCCGCCGCGGTCCGCGAGTTCTTCGGCTCCTCGCAGCTCAGCCAGTTCATGGACCAGACCAACCCGCTGTCGGAAGTGACGCACAAGCGCCGTCTCTCGGCGCTTGGCCCCGGCGGTCTGACCCGCGAGCGCGCGGGCTTCGAGGTCCGCGACGTGCATCCGACGCACTACGGCCGGATGTGCCCGATCGAGACGCCGGAAGGTCCGAACATCGGCCTGATCAACTCGCTCGCCACCTTCGCGCGGGTGAACAAGTACGGCTTCATCGAGACCCCCTACCGCAAGGTGCAGGGCGCGCAGGTGACCGACGAGGTCGTCTACATGTCCGCCACCGAGGAGATGCGGCACACGGTGGCCCAGGCGAACGCCAATCTCAGCGAGGACGGGCGCTTCATCAACGAGATGGTGAACACCCGCCAGTCGGGCGAATACACCCTCGCGCCGCGCGAGAACGTGGACCTGATCGACGTGTCGCCCAAGCAGCTCGTGTCCGTCGCGGCCTCGCTCATCCCGTTCCTCGAGAACGACGACGCGAACCGCGCGCTCATGGGCTCGAACATGCAGCGTCAGGCCGTGCCGCTTCTGCAGGCGGACGCGCCCTTCGTGGGCACGGGCATCGAGGCCAAGGTCGCCATCGACTCGGGCGCCGCGATCCAGGCCCGCCGGGCGGGCGTGATCGACCAGGTCGACGCACAGCGGATCGTTGTCCGCGCGACGGAGGATCTCACGCTCGGCGACGCCGGCGTGGACATCTACCGCCTGCGCAAGTTCCAGCGCTCGAACCAGAACACCTGCATCAACCAGCGTCCGCTGGTGAAGGTGGGCGACACCGTCCGCAAGGGCGAGGTCATCGCGGACGGTCCCTCGACCGACATGGGCGAGCTGGCGCTCGGCAAGAACGTGGTCGTCGCGTTCATGCCGTGGAACGGCTACAACTACGAGGACTCGATCCTGATCTCCGAGCGCATCGTGCGCGACGACGTCTTCACCTCGATCCACATCGAGGAGTTCGAGGTCGCCGCCCGCGACACCAAGCTCGGGCCCGAGGAGATCACCCGCGACATCCCCAATGTCGGCGAGGAGGCGCTGCGCAACCTCGACGAGGCGGGCATCGTCTACATCGGCGCCGAGGTCGGGCCGGGCGACATCCTCGTGGGCAAGATCACGCCCAAGGGCGAAAGCCCGATGACGCCGGAGGAGAAGCTCCTCCGCGCCATCTTCGGCGAGAAGGCCTCGGACGTGCGCGACACGTCGCTCCGGCTGCCGCCGGGCGACTTCGGCACGGTCGTGGAGGTGCGCGTCTTCAACCGCCACGGCGTGGAGAAGGACGAGCGCGCGCTCCAGATCGAGCGTGAGGAGGTCGAGCGCCTCGCCCGCGACCGGGACGACGAGCTCGCCATTCTCGAGCGCAACATCTACGCGCGCCTCAAGTCCATGATCCTCGGCAAGACCGCGGTGAAGGGTCCCAAGGGCATCAAGGCCGGCTCCGAGATCAACGAGGAGCTTCTCGAAACCCTGAGCCGCGGCCAGTGGTGGCAGCTCGCCCTCGGCGACGAGAAGGACGCGGCCCAGGTCGAGGCGCTCCACGAGCAGTTCGAGGCGCAGAAGCGCGCCCTCGATCACCGCTTCGAGGACAAGGTCGAGAAGGTCCGCCGCGGCGACGACCTGCCCCCCGGCGTGATGAAGATGGTCAAGGTCTTCATCGCGGTGAAGCGCAAGCTCCAGCCCGGCGACAAGATGGCCGGCCGCCACGGCAACAAGGGCGTCATCTCCAAGGTCGTCCCGATGGAGGACATGCCCTTCCTCGCGGACGGCACGCCCGTGGACTTCGTTCTCAACCCGCTCGGCGTGCCGT
>NZ_JBQLZP010000113.1:0-1779 GCF_052168335.1 Roseicyclus sp.
CGCTCGACGACGGTGCGCTCATGGTGCTCTTCGCCCGGGGCGACCCGGCGGCGGCGCGCGCCCTGACCGCGCGGCTCCTGCCGCGGGCGTTGCGCCATGCGGCGCGCGTGCTGGGCGACCGGGCCGAGGCCGAGGACGTGGCGCAGGAGGCGATGCTGCGGCTCTGGCGCGCGGCGGGCGGCTGGCGGACGGACGGCGCGGCGCGGCCCGCGACCTGGCTCCACCGGGTGGTGGCGAACCTCGCCATCGACCGGCTGCGGCGGGCGGGGCGCGCGACCGGCCTCGACCCCGAGACGCCGGACGCGGGGCCGGGCGTCGAGGCGCGGATGGCCGAGGCGGACCGGATGGCGGCGCTCGACGCCGCGCTCGCCACCCTGCCCGAGCGGCAGCGGCAGGCGGTGGTGCTGAGGCATATCGAGGGGATGACGAACCCCGAGATCGCCGAGGTCCTGGAGATCGGCGTGGAGGCGGTCGAGAGCCTGACCGCCCGCGGCAAACGGGCGCTGAAGGCGGCGCTCGACGGACAGAAGGAGGCGCTGGGCTATGGTGACTGACAGAGGCGACGGGACGGACCGGGCGCTGGACGCGCTCCTGTCCGAGGCGGGGGCGGAGCGGCCGGGGCCGGACCTCGTGGCGCGCGTCCTCGCGGATGCGGCGCGGGTGCAGGCGGAGGCGGCGACGCCCGCGCCGCGGCGGCGCGGGCTGTTCCGCGAGCCGCCGGGCCTCGTCGCGGCGCTGGGCGGATGGGGCGGTCTCTCGGGCGTGACGGCGGCGGGCCTCGTCGGCCTCGCGGTCGGGTTCTGGTCGCCCGGGGCGCTCGACACGCTGGGCGGCGGGCTCTGGCCGGTGGCGGCGGAAGGCGGGGCCTGGATGCCCGACCTGGCGGAACTCGCGCTGGAGGTGGACGATGTCTGAGCCCGTTCCCCCGGTGCCCCCGGTGCCGCCGCAACCGCCCGAACCGCCGCGCCGGGCGGGGCGCGGCGTGAAGATCGCGCTCGCGGTGTCGCTGGCGCTGAACCTCGCGGTCGCGGGTCTCGTCGGCGGCGCGATCCTGGGGCGGAACGGACCGGGCGAGGCGCCCGCCATCCGCGCCCTCGGCCTCGGCCCCTTCGCGCTCGCCCTGCCGCGCGAGCAGCGCGACGAGGTGCGCGGGCGGATCGAGGCGGACATGCCGCGCCTGCGCGCCGAGCGGAGCGAGATCGGGCGGAGCCTGCGCGAGGTGCAGCGCGCGCTCCTGGCCGAGCCCTTCGACCGCGCGGCGGCGGCGCAGGCGCTGGCGCGCTCGCGCGAGGCCACGCTGGCGCTCCAGTCGGCGGGGCACGCGGCGCTGCTCGACACGCTCGAGGCGATGTCGGCGGAGGAGCGCGCGGCGCTCGCGCAGGGGCTGGGCCGGGCGCTCCGCCGCATGGGCGGACGCTAGCGGCGGAACCGGGCGCGGCGGCTCCGGCATCCGCAAGGCGCGGCCCCGCCATCGTGGCGTGCGGCCGGAGGTCCGGCGGGCGGCAGGCGCGTCGGATGCGTCGGGCCGGGCCCCGTCCACCCCGAGAATGACGCAGGTTCCGGCCGCGGCGCCTGGAACGCGTGGGGGCAATGCAAGCCGGTCGATCTCCGCGCCCCGGGGCTGCCAGCGGGCCGGGGCGGGCGCCGGTGCCGCGCGGAGAAAGGCGCGGGGGCAAGCGTGCCCCTGCCGCACGCGGGGTCGGTTCGCGCGGCCCGGGGCGCGGCGCAAGCGGGCCGGGGATGGCGTCGGGGATGGCGGGCCGCGTCAGGGGGCGGGCA
>NZ_JBQLZP010000114.1:0-5609 GCF_052168335.1 Roseicyclus sp.
AGCCAGATCGGCTCCTCCCTAGACAACGTCCAGTGGGAGACGATCCTGCGCTCGGTCGCGGGCCAGCGCGCCTATCGGTGGATCACGCAAGGGGAATCGAGCCCCATGGGCATCGCGGACTTCCTCATCTTCGACGGGCGGATGCCGCGCTCGCTGCGCTTCTCGGTCTCGAAGATCTCGACCAACCTCTCCTATATCGGCAGCGGCTACGGCGTGCGCCATCCGAGCCACGACCAGATCGAGGTCATCAAGGCGCGGCTCGACGGCTTGACCATCGAGCGCGTCTTCGAGGACGGTCTGCACGAGTTCATCACCGACTTCCTTACCGACATCGCCCGGCTGGGGCACCAGATCGAAAAGGACTACCGGTTCCTCGGTTGACCGAACATGCGCCTCAGGATCCTGCACACCACGACCTATCACTTCGACCAGCCGGTGCCCTACGGGCTCCAGCAGCTCAGGCTGATCCCCAAGAGCCGGACGGGTCAGGCCGTGGTGTCCTGGGACATGCAGATCGAGGGCGGCACGAGGCAGACGGAGTTCAACGACCACCACCAGAACCGCGTGACGCTCATCTCCTTCGACCCGCAGGCGACCTCGATCGTCGTTCATTGCGAGGGCGAGGTGGAGACGGCGGACCTGCACGGCGTCGTGGGCAAGCACGCGGGCTTCGCGCCGCTGTGGTTCTTCCGCCGGTCCACGGAGCTGACGCGGGCGGGGCAGAACGTGCGCCGCCTCGCGAAGGGCCTGCGCGAGGAGGAGGAGGCCGACATCCCGCGGCTCCACGCGCTGTCCGCGCGCATCCTGGCGGAAGTGCCCTGGGAGACGGGGACGACCCATGCCGCCACCACCGCCGAGGAAGCGGTGGATCACGGGCGCGGCGTCTGCCAGGACCACGCGCACATCTTCGTCGCCGCCGCGCGGTCCATGGGATACCCCGCGCGCTACGTCTCGGGCTACCTGATGATGGAGGACCGCATCCACCAGGACGCGAGCCACGCCTGGGCCGAGGCGCATGTGGACGGCGTGGGCTGGGTCGGCTTCGACATCTCGAACGGGATCTCGCCCGACGCCCGCTACGTGCGCGTGGCCACGGGCCTCGACTACCGCGAGGCGGCGCCGGTCTCGGGGCTGCGCTTCGGCCAGGGGGGCGAGGCCTTGTCCATCGACATCCAGGTGCAGCAGCAGTAGGTCTTGGCGGGGACGACGGGCCGGGGACTCGGGGCAGGGAAAACATGACCTATTGCGTGGGGCTGAAGCTCAATCGCGGGCTGGTGCTCATGTCGGACACCCGCACCAACGCGGGCGTCGACAACATCTCGGTCTTCCGCAAGATGTTCCTCTGGGAGGCGGAGGGCGAGCGCTCGGTCACGCTGATGACGGCGGGCAACCTCGCCACGACGCAGGCCGTGGTGAGCCTGCTGAACGAGCGCGCGAAACCGGCGGAGGAACGCGGCGCGCCGTCGATCCTCGAGGCGCCCTCGATGTTCCAGGTGGCGCGGCTGGTGGGCGAGACGCTGCGCGAGGTGATCTCGCAGCAATCGGGGCGCGACGGGCCGCAGGCCGACAGCCCCTTCTCGGCGACGCTGATCCTGGGCGGGCAGGTGCGGGGCGGCGAGCCGCGCCTCTTCATGATCTATCCCGAGGGCAACTTCATCGAGGCGAGCCGCGACACGCCCTTCTTCCAGATCGGCGAGACGAAATACGGCAAGCCGATCCTGGTGCGCGCCTACGACCCGGACATGAGCTTCGAGGACGCGGTGAAGCTCCTGATGCTGAGCTTCGATTCGACCATCAAGGCCAATCTCTCGGTCGGCCTGCCGCTCGACCTGCACATCTACGAGGCGGACGGGTTCCGCCACGGGCTCCTGCGCCGGATCGAGCGGGACGACGCCTATTTCGAGACGATCTCCTCGGGCTGGGGCGAGGCGCTCAGGGAGGCGTTCCGGCAGATGCCGCCCTATTCGCTCGACTGACGGGGTTTCGTCCGCTGCGCGGCCGACCCGTGCGAGGGGGCCGTCTGCCCCCTCGCGCTCCCCCGAGCGGTATTTGAGGAAAGATGAAGGGCGCGGCCGGGCTCAGGCGCGGGTGACGTCGTGGCCGTGGAGCCAGTCGTAGCGGCCGGTGACGAGATGCGGCGCGGTGCGGGCGGCGAGGCGGAGCGCGGTGTGGGCGGCGACGCGCAGCGGGCCCGGGCGCAGGTGGTAGTTCGTGGCGTTCGCCTCGGCGGCGGCGACGATGCGGGCGCAGCGCGGGCGGCGGAGGCTCGCGTAGGCGGCGAGCGCCGCGGCCTCCTCCGGATCGGTCGCGAGGGCGCGGGCGAGCACCCAGGCGTCCTCGAGCGCCATGTTGGCGCCCTGGGCGAGGAAGGGGAGCGTCGGGTGCGCCGCGTCGCCGAGGAGCGCGAGGCGCCCCGCGGCCCAGACCGGCGCGACCGGGTGGCGGAAGAGGCCCCAGAGGTTCACCGTCTCGACCCGGTCGAGGAGCGCGCGCACCTCGGGGCAGAAGTCGCGGAAGGCGCGGCGCAGGGTATCGGGCGCGTCGGTGTGGTGCCAGCCCTCGGCGGCCCAGGCGTCGCGTTCCTCGACGGCGACGATGTTGACGAGACGGGGGCGCCCGCCCCGCCCCCGGAGCGGGTAGCGGACGAGGTGGCGGCCCGGCCCCATGAAGACATGCGCCTCGGCCGGGAGCGTGCCGTCCTCGGGGAGGGTCGCGCGCCAGGCCACCTGGCCGGTGAACCAGGGCCGCGATTTCGGGTTGAGGGCGGCGCGGGCGGGCGAGGAGAGGCCGTCGGCGGCGATGACGAGGCCGTGGTCCTCCTCCGTTCCGTCGGCGAGGGTCAGGCGGGTGCCCTCGGCCCCGGGGGTGACGGCCGCGACGCGGGTGCCGAGGCGGAAGGTCACGCCCGCCTCCCGCGCGGCGCCGGCCAGCACGTCGACGAGGTCGGCGCGGTGGACGAAGTGGCAGGGCCGGTCGGCGCGCGCCAGTGGCAGGGCGAAGACCTCGGCGCCCCGGCGGAAGTCGCGGAGCCGGACGGCGGCGGAGCGCGGCGAGAGGGCGGCGACCGCTTCGTCGAGGCCCAGCGCCTTCAGCACGACCCAGCCGTTCGGGCCGATCTGGATGCCGGCGCCGACCTCGGTCAGCTCGGGCGCCTGCTCGATCACCGTCACCGGGGCGCCGTGCCGCGCCAGCGCGAGGGACGCGGCGAGCCCGCCGATCCCGCCGCCGATCACCGTCACGGTCCTGCCTGCAAGCATCCTGTGCATCGTTCCCTGAACAGACAAAGGGCGCCCCCCTTGGGACGCCCTCCGGATACCGCCGCGGCGCGCGGGCCGCGCGCGGTCAGACGTCGCGGCCGGACCTCGCTGCCAGCCTCACGCGATCAGTCGTCGCGGTGGACCTTCTCGCGGCGCTCGTGGCGCTCCTGCGCCTCGAGGCTCATGGTGGCGATGGGGCGCGCGTCGAGGCGCTTGAGCGAGATCGGCTCGCCGGTGACCTCGCAGTAGCCGTATTCGCCCTCCTCGATCCGGCGCAGCGCGGAGTCGATCTTGGCGATGAGCTTGCGCTGGCGGTCGCGGGTGCGCAACTCCAGCGCCCGGTCCGTCTCCTCCGAGGCGCGGTCGGCCACGTCGGGGATGTTGCGCGTGCCGTCCTGCAGCGTCTCGACGGTCAGGCGGCTCTCCTCGAGGAGGTCGTGCTTCCAGGAGAGGAGCTTGCGGCGGAAATACTCGAGCTGTCGCTCCTTCATGAACGGTTCGTCCTCGGCGGGACGGTAGTCCTCAGGCAGAAAGACTTCGGCTTTCATGTTGCTCCCCTCACCGGAGCCGGTTGCGATCAACGGGTCTGGCATGAAATCCCCTCCGGTCTCCGGCGCCCGATTACAAGACCGGACCCGGATTGTCACCACCCTTGTGCGCGGAGCGCCTTGAAACTCATCGTCCACGGGCATGGACACTTGAAAAACAGGCGCTTGGCGCGCGAGGCTGGACTTCGGAGCGGCCCGGGCCTAGGTCGGGTCGAGCCGTTCGACTGGGAGGCCAGAGATGCGCTTCGAAGGCACGTCCGACTACGTCGCCACCGACGACCTGACGGTGGCCGTGAACGCCGCGGTGACGCTCGAGCGGCCGCTTCTGGTGAAGGGGGAGCCGGGCACCGGCAAGACCGAGCTGGCCCGGCAGGTCGCCCGCGCGCTCGGGCTGCCGATCCTCGAATGGCACGTGAAATCGACGACGCGCGCGCAGCAGGGCCTCTACGAATACGACGCGGTCAGCCGGCTCAGGGACAGCCAGCTCGGCGACGAGCGGGTGCACGACGTCCGCAACTACATCCGCAAGGGCAAGCTCTGGCAGGCCTTCGAATCGGAGGGCAAGTCCGTCCTGCTGATCGACGAGATCGACAAGGCCGACATCGAGTTCCCCAACGACCTCCTGCAGGAGCTCGACCGGATGGAGTTCTTCGTCTACGAGACCGGCGAGACGATCCGGGCCCGCACGCGGCCCATCGTCATCATCACCTCGAACAACGAGAAGGAGTTGCCGGACGCCTTCCTCAGGCGCTGCTTCTTCCACTACATCCGCTTCCCGGACCTCGAGACGATGAAGGCCATCGTCGAGGTGCATTTCCCCGGCATCAGGCAGCAGCTCCTGGCCACGGCGCTGACGCAGTTCTACGAGATCCGCGAGCAGCAGGGGCTGAAGAAGAAGCCCTCGACCTCGGAGGTGCTGGACTGGCTGAAGCTGCTGCTGGCCGAGGATCTGAGCCCCGAGGACCTGCGCCGCGACGGGGCGAGCGCGCTGCCGAAGCTCCACGGCGCGCTCCTGAAGAACGAGCAGGACGTGGCGCTGTTCGAGCGGCTCGCCTTCATGGCGCGGCGGCAGCGCTGATCCCGACGCGCCGGCCACACCCGGCCGCATTTCTGGCGGGCCATGGCCGGGAAAAGGCTGCCTTGTTCACGGAATGATGCCAAACTGCGTCGATAAGGCGGGCCGTAAGAGTTCGCGAAACGATCGAGAGGCGGGCCCAGCGGGTCCGGGCAGGTTGCGGATTGAGTGACGACATCGAGATCCGCCCCCTCGGAGAGGGGGATCGCGACGAGTGGGCGCGGCTCTGGCGCGACTACCTCGCCTTCTACCGCACCGAGCGGCCCGGGAGCGTCTTCGAGACGACCTTCGCCCGTTACACCGATCCCGCGCGCACGGACATGCTGGGCTGGATCGCGCGGACCGGCCGGGGTGCGGTCGGCCTCGTCCATGTCATCGTGCATTCCCATGGCTGGCAGGAGGCGCCCGTGACCTATCTCCACGACCTCTATGCCGATCCGTCGGTGCGCGGGCGGGGCGTCGGGCGCAGGCTGATCGAGACGGTCCATGCCGACGCGGACCGCGCCGGGCGGCCTTCGGTCTACTGGCTGACGCAGACCGGCAACGCGACGGCGCGGCAGCTCTACGACCGGATCGCGGTCGCGACCGACTTCATGAAGTACACCCGGACGTGACCCGCATCATGGCCGCCCTGCCCCGCCGTCTCCTCCGGGTCGCCGCCATGCTGGCCGCGCTGTCGGCCTGCGCCCCCGCCCCGCCGGTCACCAGCGTCGCCGAGCGCCGGATCGA
>NZ_JBQLZP010000115.1:0-9181 GCF_052168335.1 Roseicyclus sp.
CGCGACCTCGGCGAGGCGCTGGAGGGGGCGGACCTGGTCGTCGTCTCGATCCTGCCCGGCACGCTCGGGGACATGGCGGCCGACATCGGCATTCCCGCGCGCTACGGCATCCCGCAGGCGGTGGGCGACACGGTCGGACCGGGCGGCTTCGTCCGCGCGCTTCGGGCCGTGCCCATGATGCTCGAGATCGGGCGCGCCATCCGTGTCCATGCGCCCGACGCCTTCGTCTGCAACCTCACCAATCCGATGAGCGTCCTGACCGACGCGCTGTTCCGCGCCCATCCGGGCATCCGCGCCTGGGGCGAGTGCCACGAGGTCACGAAGCTCCGCCGCCAGGTCGCATGGATCGCCAACCGGCAGGAGCCGGGCGCGGCTTACGGCTTCCGCGACGTCGAGGTGGACGTGCTCGGGATCAACCACTTCACCTTCGTGACCGGCATCCGCCTCGCGGGGCGCGACATGCTGCGGGACTGGACGGCCTTCGCCGAGGCCCATCGCGAGCGCGGCTGGCACGAGGCCGTTCCCGACAGCGACGACGAGCACGCGCGCTACTTCTCCTCGCGCTCGCGGGTGAAGTTCGACCTCTTCCGACGTTTCGGCCTGCCTGCCGCGGCGGGCGACCGGCACCTCGCCGAGTTCCTGCCGGCCTCGGACTATCTGGATGACGCCGAGGGCTGGGGCTTCGCGCTGACCCCGGTGGACTACCGCCTGCGCGACCGGGCCGCGCGTCTGGCCCGCGCCGAGGCGATGATCGAAGGCCGCGTGCCGCCGGTCGCGAAGCGGTCGGACGAAGCGTTGATCGACCAGTTCGCGGCCCTCATGGGCGGGGCGGAGCATGTCTCGAACGTGAACCTGCCCAACCGCGGCCAGGTCCCCAACCTGCCCCGAGGCGCCGTGGTCGAGACCAACGCGCGCTTCGGCAGGGACGGCATCGCGCCGATCCACGCGGGCGCCATCCCCGATCCGCTCGCGGCGATCGTCGCCGACCACGCGGCGCGGCAGACGGGTCTCGTCGACGCGGTTCTGGCGGGCGATCACGGCGCGCTCTTTCCGCTCTTCGCCTCCGATCCGCTGGTCCGGCCCCTGTCCGAGGCCGAGGCGCGCGCGATGTTCGCCGAGATGCTGGCGGCGACGGCGCGCTGGCTTCCCGACGCGCTCGTGGCGGAGGCCGCGTGATGGGGGGCGAGAGCAGATATACCGGGCTGGCCTACGTCACGCCCTACATCCTCGGCCTGATCCTCTTCACGGCCTTCCCCTTCGGCGCGTCGCTCTACCTGAGCTTCACCGACTACAACCTCCTCGACTCGCCGAACTGGGTGGGGCTCGACAACTACGAGCGCCTTCTGACCGGCGACCGCATCTTCGAGCGCTCGCTCTCGGTCACGCTCGTCTACGTCTTCACCACGGTTCCGCTGAAGCTCGCCTTCGCGCTCTTCATCGCGGTGATCCTCAATTACCGGCTGCGGGCGATCAACCTGTTCCGCACGGCCTTCTACGTGCCTTCGATCCTCGGCGGGTCGGTCGCGATCGCGGTTCTCTGGCGCTACACCTTCGCCGACACAGGCCTCGTCAACATGATCATCACCTCGCTCGGCGGCGAGCCGGTGAACTGGTTCGGCGATCCCGACAACGCGCTCTTCACCATCACGCTGCTGCGCTGCTGGCAGTTCGGCTCGGCCATGGTGATCTTCCTCGCCGCGCTCCAGGCCATCGACAACACGCTCTACGAGGCGGCCTCGATCGACGGGGCGGGCAAGTGGCAGATCTTCCGCTACATCACGCTGCCGCTGCTGACGCCGGTGATCTTCTTCAACCTCATCATGCAGACGGTGCAGGCGTTCCAGGAGTTCAACGGCCCCTACATCATCACCCAGGGCGGGCCGCTCAGGTCCACCTACCTGCTGCCCCTCTACATCTACGACAAGGCCTTCCGAAGCTTCGACATGGGCTATGCCTCGGCCATCGCCTGGGTGCTGTTCCTCATCATCATGGTGCTGACCCTGATCGCCTTCTGGTCGTCGAAGAAGTGGGTCTACTACGCCGGCGACAGGAGGGACTGAGCGATGACCCTCGTGAATCCCGCCACCGCCCCGAGAGCCGCCGGAAGCCGGGTCTCCGACCTCGAGCTGCGCCGCCGCCGCCGCGAGAAGATCGGCGCGGGCATCCGCTACGCGATCCTCTGCGGCGTGGGGCTCGTCATGCTCTACCCGCTGATCTGGCTGATCGGCGCCTCGTTCAAGACCAACCAGCAGATGTTCTCGAGCGCCTGGTTCTGGCCGTCGAACCCGACCGTGCAGGGCTATATCGACGGCTGGGAGACCTCGACCCCCTACACGTTCGGGCGGTTCTTCTGGAACTCCATGTGCATCGTGATCCCCAAGGTGATCGGCACGGCGATCTCCTCGACGCTGGTGGCCTACGGCTTCGCGCGGTTCGACTTCCCGGGCAAGAAGATCCTCTTCGCCATCCTGATCGCGACGCTGCTCCTGCCCGACGTGGTGACGCGCATCCCGCAATACCTGCTCTTTCGCGAGCTCGGCTGGCTCGACACCTACCTGCCGCTTTTCGTGCCGCAGTTCCTCGCTTGGGAGGCGTTCTTCGTCTTCATGCTGATCCAGTTCATGCGCTCGATCCCGCGCGACATCGAGGAGGCGGCGCGCGTCGACGGGGCCAACACCTTCCAGACGCTGATCTACGTCGTGGTGCCGATGCTGGCGCCCGCCCTGATCTCGGTCTGCCTGTTCCAGTTCATGTGGACGATGAACGACTTCCTCGGGCCGCTCATCTACATCTCGTCGATCGAGAACTACCCGGTCAGCCTCGCGCTCCGGCTCGCCATCGACACGACCGAGGCGTTCAACTGGAACGAGATCCTCGCCATGACGGTGCTGGCGCTGGCGCCCTCGCTGATCGTGTTCTTCCTCGCCCAGAAATACTTCATCAAGGGCATCTCGACGGGAGGTGTGAAAGGCTGATGGCCGAGCTTCAACTCCGATCCGTCGAGAAGGTCTATGGCGGCGGCTTCAAGGCCGTCCATGGCATCGACCTCGATGTCGCCGAGGGCGAGTTCATGGTGCTGGTCGGCCCCTCGGGCTGCGCCAAGTCGACCACGCTGCGCATGATCGCGGGCCTCGAGAGCATCACCGCCGGCGAGATCCGCATCGGCGAGCGCGTCGTGAACGAGCTGGTGCCGGGCAAGCGCGGCATCGCCATGGTGTTCCAGAACTACGCGCTCTACCCGCACATGAAGGTGACGCGGAACCTCTCGTTCGGGCTCAAGCTTCGGCGCGAGCCCAAGGCGCGGATCGCCGCCGCGACCGCGCGCGTCTCGGGCCTGCTCGAGATCGAGGAACTGCTCGACCGGCTGCCCAAGCAGCTTTCGGGCGGTCAGGCGCAGCGCGTCGCGGTGGGCCGCGCGCTCATCAAGAGCCCGGAGGTCTTCCTCTTCGACGAGCCGCTGTCGAACCTCGACGCCAAGCTCCGCGCCGCCATGCGCGTGCGCATCACCGATCTGCACAAGCGGCTGAAGGACGAGGGGCGGCCCGCAACGGTGGTCTACGTCACCCACGACCAGGTCGAGGCGATGACGATGGGCGACCGCATCTGCGTGATGAAGGACGGACGCATCATGCAGGTGGCCGACCCCGCCACGCTCTACGAGCGGCCGGCCAACGCCTTCGTCGCGGGCTTCATCGGGATGCCCGAGATGAACCTCGTCCCCGCCGTGCTGACCCGCGACGGCGACGTGCCTTCCCTCACGCTCGACGGCCAGACGATCCGCGTCGACGGCCTCGGGCACCGGCTGTCGGCCGGGGAGGGTCCCGTCATCATGGGCATCCGCCCGCAACACCTCGCGGCCTGCGCGCCCGGCGAGCCCGACGCGCTGACCGGCGAGATCGTGACGGTCGAGTTCATGGGCCACGAGGTGAACCTGCACGTGCGCCTCGGCGAGGAAACGCTCGTCGCCGTCGCACCCACCGAGGTGCTGCGTGCCCGGCCCCTGCGCGGGGACCGCATCGGCCTCCGCCCGGACGGACGCCGCCTGCACGTCTTCGACACGACGAGCGAAGCGAATGTCTCGCTTGCGCCGAACGACTGATCATCAAGGGAGGATGCGATGAAAAGACTGATGAAGCCCCTGGCCCTGGCCCTGTCCACGACGACGCTTTGCGGCGTCGCTCAGGCCGAGGAACTGCGCATGAGCTGGTGGGGCGGCGACAGCCGTCACGAGGCCACGCAGGCCGCGCTGCAGATCTGCGGCGAGCGCCACGGCCACACCATCTCGCCCGAGTTCACCGGCTTCAGCGGCCATTTCGAGCGGCTGGCGACGCAGATCGCCGGCGGCACCGAGCCCGACATCATGCAGGTGAACTGGCCCTGGCTGCCGATCTTCTCGGCCGACGGGTCGCGCTTCGCGGATCTCAACGAGTTGTCGCACATCATCGACCTGTCGAACTGGAGCGCCGAGCAGCTCGCCTCCGGCACGATGAACGGGCATCTGAACGGCCTTCCGGTCTCGACCACGGCGCGGCTCTTCGCCTTCAACACGACCGCCTGGGAGCGCGCCGGCCTGCCCCTGCCGACCACCTGGGACGAGCTCGTCGCCGCCGGTCCGGTCTTCCGCGAGCGGCTGGGCGAGGGCAACTTCCCCTTCGAGGCGGCGGCGCTGGACGCGACCCTCATCGTTCTGCTCTACGGCACGCAGAGCACGGGACGCTCCCTGATCGACGCATCGACCAACGAAATCGCCTGGAGCGCGGAGGAACTGACCGCGGCGATCGAGTTCTACCGGACGCTCGTGGACAACAACGTCGTGCCGTCATGGGAGGCCGTCGCCGCCGCGGGCAACGTGCCGCTCGAGGAGAACCCGAACTGGACCGAGGGCCGGATCGGCGGCACCTACCAGTGGGACACGACCTACTTCAAGATCTCCGACCCCATGGCCGAGGGCGAGGAACTGGTCTACACCGCCATGCTCTCGCAGCCCGGCCAGCAGACCCAGGGCATCTACCGCAAGCCCTCGATGGTCTTCGCGATCTCGGCCAACACCGAGCATCCCGAGGCCGCGGCGCAGATCCTCAACTGCCTGATGAACGAGGAGGCGGGCGTGATGGCGCTGGGCTCGACCCGAGGCATCCCGGCCTCGACCGCCGCGCGCGAGATGCTGATGGCGGCGGGCGGGATCGGCGAGGTGCAGATCGACGCGCAGAACCGCGTCCTCGAGGGCGAGGGGCCGACGATCCATCCGTTCATGGAGCATCCCGACGTCCGCACCGCGATGATCGATGCGCTGGAGATGTTCGCCTATGGCCGGATCGACGCCGCCACCGCCGCCGACGAGATGCTGATCGGCATCGAGGCCGTGCTCGCCGACATGTGACGGGACGCGGCCGGGCCGGTGCATGGCGCGCCGGCCCGGCCCTCGACGAAAGCGAAGATGAAGACCTCCATCCGGATCCTCGCGGCGACCCCAAGGTCCGCCGTCGCCCTTCTCGCGGAGGAGGCGCACCGCTACCGCCTCACGCGGCCTGCCGCGTGGCGGATCGCGTGCCGCGACGGGGAGACGGTGGCGGAGGGTGTCGCGCAGGTGGTGCCGCTCTTTCTCGACGGGCTTCGGCCCGCGACCGACTACAGGCTCGTCACCGACCTCGGGGAGGCTGGGTTCCGCACGCCCCGCTGCGCCGGGATGATCGACGTGACCGACCACGGCGCACGGGCCGACGGGACGGATGCCACGCGCGCCTTCGCCGACGCGCTCGACGCCCTGTCGCCCGGCGGCACCCTCCACGTTCCGCCCGGCCGCTTCGTGAGCGCGCCGCTCTTCCTGCGGTCCGACATGGTCCTGCACCTGGCCGGGGGCGCGGAGCTTGCCGCCCGCGCCGAGCGCGAGGATTGGCCGATCCTGCCCGCGCGGGACGCGCGCGGCCGCGTCCTCGGGACATGGGAGGGGCTGCCGGAGGCCTCCTTCGCCGCGCTCCTGTCGGCCATCGACTGCGGGCGCCTCGCGATCACCGGCCGCGGCGTCGTCGACGGCGGCGGCGCGCGGGGCGACTGGTGGACCTGGCCGAAGGAGACGCGCGACGGCGCGCGGCGGGCGCGCACCCTGTTCCTGTCGCGCTGCCGGGACGTGGCCGTCAGCGGCGTGACGATCCGCAACTCGCCCTCCTGGACGGTGCATCCGCACCTGTCCGAGAACCTGACCTTCGCGGCGATGGCCATCGAGAGCCCGCCCGACAGCCCGAACACCGACGGCCTGAATCCCGAGAGCTGCCGCGATGTCACGGTGGCGGGCGTCCGGATCAGCGTGGGCGACGACTGCATCGCCATCAAGGCCGGCAAGCGCGCGCCCGGCGCCGAGGATCACCTCGCGCCCACGCAGGGCGTCACGATCGGGAACTGCCTGCTGGAGCGCGGTCACGGCGCCGTCGTCCTCGGCTCGGAGATGAGCGGGGACATCACCGACGTGACGGTCGCGCGCTGTGACTTCGTCGGCACGGACCGCGGCCTCCGGATCAAGACGCGGCGCGGGCGGGGCGGCCGGGTCGCGCGCATTCGCATGTCCGGCGTGGTCATGGAGGATGTCGCGACCCCGCTCGCGGTGAACGCCTTCTACTTCTGCGACGCCGACGGGCGGTCGGAGGCCGTGCAGTCCCGCGCGCCCGCCCCGGTCGGTCCCGGCACCCCGGAGATCGACGACATCACGCTCGAGGACGTGACGGCGACGGGCGCCAGGCTGGCCGGCGCCGCCCTGCTCGGCCTGCCGGAGGCTCCGCTGACGGGCCTGCGGCTCGGCCGGTTTCGCGTGTCCTTCCGCGACGGGGCCGAAGCCGACGTCCCCCTGATGGCCGAGGGCGTGCCCGAGATGCGCCATGTCGCGCTGTTCGCGGAGAATGCCGAGATCGACGGCGCGGTCGAGGCCCTGCCCGTCCCGGAGGAGAGCGCACCGTGCTGACCGATTACGTCTCCCAGTATGTCGCCGCCTACCGTCCCTACAAGAACGGGGCCTGGTGCTACGAGGACGGCTGCATCTATCGCGGTCTCGAACTCCTCTACCGTGCGACGGGCGACGCGCGCTGGCGCGACGCGCTCCGCCGCCTCCTTGATCCGCAGGTCGCCCCGGACGGGAGTCTCGCGGGCTACAGCCTTTCGAAATACAACATCGACAACATCCTGCCCGGCCGCGCGCTGCTGTTCATGGCCGACGAGACGGGCGATCCCCGCTACATGGCCGGTGCCGAGAGGCTCGTCGCCCAGCTCGCCACCCATCCCCGCACCCGGTCGGGCGTCTACTGGCACAAGCTTCGGTATCCCTGGCAGATCTGGCTCGACGGGCTCTACATGTGCCACCCGTTCCAGGTCGAGTACGGTCTGCGCGCCGACCGGCCCGACCTCGTGGAGGACTCGCTCCGCCAGATCGCGCTGGCGCTCGAAGCGACGTTCGAGCCGCGCACCGGGCTCTACGCCCACGCCTTCGACGAGGCCCGGCAGCAGGCCTGGGCCGATCCGGTCACGGGCCGCTCGCGCGCGCACTGGGCCCGTGCGCTGGGCTGGCTCGCGATGGGGCTCGTGGACGTGGCCGAGCTTGTCGGGCCTGATGCCTTCCGCCCGCTCGCGCCGCAGAGCCGCCTGCTCTTCGAGCGGTTCGTCGCGCTGCGCAGGCCGGATGGGCTCTGGCTCCAGGTCATCGACCGCGAGGACATGCCGGGAAACTTCGGGGAAACCTCGAGCTCCGCGATGATCGCCTATGCGCTGCAGAAGGCCGAGCGGCTGGGGCTGGCCAGCCTGCCCGGCGACGTGGTCGGCGACGTTCTGCGCGCGAGCCTGCGCCCCAAGGTCGGCGGCGGTCTCGAGATGGCCGACATCTGCGAGGTGGCCGGTCTCGGTCCCTACGAGCAGCGTTACCGCGACGGCTCGCCGGACTACTACCTGACCGAGGCGCGTGTCTGCGACGACGCGAAGGGCGTCGGGCCCCTGATGATGTGCGCAGCCCTGTCCCGGCAGGGTTCCGCGACGGGCGCGGTGGCGTTGCCGGCGGGGTAGGCGGACCGTGGCGACGGTCCTGTCGATGCAGGGTCAGCGTGCAGCCGCCCTCTCTTGTGCCGCCAGCCGCACCATGAGCGCCGGGTCGCCGAGGCCGCCCGATTTCGAGATGAGCGTGACCCCGTCCCAGACGCCGCCCCGCACCAGGCTGACGGGCAGTCCGGGCGAGATGCGGCCGATGCAGTCGAGGTGCCGTGCCCCGCTCAGCGCCATGACCCGCGCGAGCGTCGCCCCGCCGGTGACGAGGATTGTGTCCGGCGCAGCCTGGGCCAGAAGCCCGGCGATGGCCGCGTCGAGGGCGCGGGCCGCGTCGCGCGCGTCTGCCCTGTCGCGGACCGGGTCCACGATCCGGGCAGAGGGATGCTCCAGCGCCAGCCGGTCGGCCTGCATCCGCGTCACCTCGTGCAGCGTGCCGACGAGATAGAGGTCCGGTGCGGCCGTCGTCAGCGTCGGCGGATGGCCCGCCAGGGCCTCGGCTATGCCGCCGCTGCCGACCCAGAGCACGGAGGCGTCGCGCGGGAAGGCGCCCGCGATGCGGTCGAGGTCGACAGTCTCGAGGGCGTCGGCGACAACGACGCGCGCCTCGGGCGGCGCCTCGCCCGGACGCCATGGCGCGGACGGCAGGCCCACGCGGAGGAGTGCCGCCGCGATGGGCTCGCCCGTGACCGCCCAGGCGCCGTCGGGCCGCCGCCCCTCCTGACGGCCGCCCACGGTCCGGCGTCCCATGCCGGGAAAGGCCGGCGCCACGACGACGCGCGAGAAGTCGCAGGCGGCCACGCTCGCCGCGACCTCCTCCGGCCAGGGACCGCGCAGCATGCTGTCGATCTTCTTGAACCACAGGCCCGCAGCGCCCGCCTGCGCGCGCCGGACGGCCATGACGCGGGCGACGCGGCGGGCGGCCTCGGCCGGCGTGACGCCCTCGCGGGTCTCGGTGCTGACGGCGAGCAGGGCCGCGCCGAGGTCCGGGCCGCGCCAGTCCGAGGTCACGAGGAAGGGACGCCCCGGCGCGGACAGGGGGCCCGTCGCGTCGAGCGCACCCGTCAGGTCGTCCGAGACGATGGTGAGCGGTTTCATCGCGCGGCCTGTGCGGGGCCCGGCGCGATCCGGCCTGCCGCGACGATCCGAACGCCTACGTCCGCCG
>NZ_JBQLZP010000116.1:0-14887 GCF_052168335.1 Roseicyclus sp.
GTGCGTTTCGCGGATCTCCTCGGATTGCCGGAGGGCGCGGCCGCACGGATCGTCCAGGACTACACGCACCTCGTCGATGGCCGCGTGGCCGGGGCCCCCGCGATCGCGGGGGCGACGGACCTGCTCGACGGCCTCCTCGACGCCGGTATCCCGTCGCACCTGAGTTCCGCCACGCCGCTGCGATCGCTGCAGACCATCGTCGCCGCGCGCGGCTGGGAGCGGTATTTCACGGGCCTGCATGGCCGCCCGGCCATCAAACCCGAAACGCTGCGCCGCCTTATCGCGGAGCGGGGCGTTTCGCCGGACCGCGTCGTCGTCGTCGGCGACGGCGAGGACGACCTCGCCAGCGCGTCCGAGTGCGGCGTGCGGTTCATCCCCGTCGGCGACCGGCTGGACGGCGTGCGCCACACTCTCGACGAAGTCCGGGAGGTTCTCCTGTCATGATCGAAGGCCGTCGCGTTCTCGCCGTCGTCCCCGCCCGCGGCGGGTCGAAGGGCATTCCGCTCAAGAACCTGCGGCAGGTCGCGGGACGCTCGCTCGTCGCCCATGCCGCCGCTGTCGCCGCCGGCGTGCCCGAGGTCGACCGGCGCGTCGTCTCGACCGATCACGAGCGCATCGCGGCGGAGGCCGAGGCGCACGGCCTCGCGGCCCCGTTCCGGCGTCCCGGGGCGCTGTCGGGCGACCGGGTGGGCGACTGGGAGGTGCTCGAGCACGCGCTGCGCGAGATGGAGCGGATCGACGGTTGCACCTACGACATCGTCGTGATGCTTCAGCCGACATCGCCGCTCAGGACGGCCGACAACGTCCGCGCGACCATCCGCAAGCTCGTCGAGGGCGGCCATGACGCGGTCTGGACGGTCTCGCCGACGGACCTGAAGTACCATCCCCTGAAGCAGCTCTCGGTCGAGGACGGGCGGATGGACTTCTTCGATCCGCGCGGCGCCGCGATCATCGCGCGCCAGCAGCTCGCGCCGGTCTACCACCGGAACGGCGTCGCCTACGCCTTCACGCGCGGCTGCCTGCTGGAGCACGGCGCGATCATGGGGCCCGACACCGGCGCCGTCGTCATCGAAGGGGCCCATGTCTCGATCGACACGCTCGAGGACATCGAGAAGGTCGAGGCGCACTGGACCGCGCGTTGATTGACGCTTCACCGGAGCGGCGCCCGGACGTAGATTGAACGCAACAGGATGGACCCGACCGCATGAACGCGCTCAGAAAGCACCTCCGGCGACTGAAAGGCGGCAAGTCGGGCCATCCGCTCGAGCGGTGGCGCGCCAAGCCGCTCGACCGGTCGGCCCAGAAGGCGCTGCATCTGCTCGACGCGATGAACGAAACGCGGGGCCTCAGCGGCAGCATCGTCGAGTGCGGCGTCGGCTCGGGCTACAGCCTCGCCCTCTTCGCGATGATGCTCGACGGGCACGGCGACACGCGCGCCCTCTGGGCCTTCGACAGTTTCGAGGGGTTCCCGAAGGGGAGCGACCGCGACGCCGCCTGGTTCAGCCCGGACCGTATGGAGATCTACAAGGCCTTCGATGTCTCCTGGGTCCGGACCTTCATCGCGGAACTCACCGGGAACCCGGCGCTCGCCGACCGCCCGCGCTACGTCGAGGGGTTCTTCCCGGCGACCTTCGAGCGCTACGACGGCGGGCCGGTCTCGCTTCTGCACCTCGATGTCGATCTCTACCAGAGCTACGTCGACTGCTTCGACTTCTTCGCCCCGCGCCTTCAGCCGGGGGCGATGATCCTGCTCGACGAGTACGACCGTGGCAACGACGAGACGAAATGGCCCGGCGCCAAGCTCGCCGCTGACGAATTCGCGGCGCGACACGGGCTGACGATCGAGAAGCACTTTTCCGGCTTCGTGCACATGCGCATCCCCGGGACCCTCCAGGCGAGGTAGCGATGGCCGTCGACATTTCCGAGCGCTACAAGCGCAAGCTCAAACTTCCGAACTACGCCGACCTCCATGCGCGGATCAAGCTGCGCAAATTCGTGGAACGAAGCCGCGCGCGGCGCCGCGAGAAGCTGAATGCCGCGATGCCGGCCCGGACACTCGCGCATCCCTGCGAGATCACCGGCGCGCTCGAGGCCGCCGCCTCGCA
Source organism: Roseicyclus sp. (assembly GCF_052168335.1). Taxonomy (GTDB): domain Bacteria; phylum Pseudomonadota; class Alphaproteobacteria; order Rhodobacterales; family Rhodobacteraceae; genus Roseibacterium. The sequence continues at coordinate 2,106 of NZ_JBQLZP010000116.1, forward strand.
TTTCCGGGAGCACGGCTGGGCCTTCATCGATGGCATCTTCCACCCGGATTACCACGCGGCCCTCGTCGCGAACTGGCCCGAACGGGCCTACTTCGTGTCGCCGCGCACGATCCTGAAGGGCTACGACTACGGCTTCCACTGGATCGACGGGAAGCCCGCGAAGCTCGAGAACGGGCATCTCCACCCCGAGATACAGGCCTTCCGCGACACGATGGCCTCGGCGGAGATGGCGCAGCGCGTCTCGGATTTCACCGGCTGGAGCCACGGGCTGCACTGCAACTCGACGCTGGCGACCTACAGCTACCCCGGGACCTGCGTGGTGCCGCACCGGGACACCGTGGCCGAGGTTTCGGGTTTCGCCTCCGCGAACTTCATCTTCTTCGTGAACGGGACCGGCGGGCCGCGCTCGGGCGGGCTGGTCCTCAGCCGCGACAACGAACTGGAGGACCGGATATTCGAGCCTCTGAACCTGGTGAACACCTGCCTCGTCTACGACACGAGCGCGCCCTTCTACCACGGTTTCGAGCCCATCCGACGCGGCAAGTTCCGCTGGATGATGTCGGCCCATTTCGCCGGAGTCGACCAGAAGGCGGCGCCCTGAGAGCCGCTGTGGGCGCAGTGGCCATGGCACGGGTGCGCAGGCTCGTGCTAGCGTCGGCGCATCCGGCGAAACTGCGGACATGAAGGACGCGCAGGCATTTGGATTTTTCGGGTTACAGTAGTTTCCAGACGGACTTCGAGGCACGTTACGACGCGTATCAGCAATCGCATCCCTTCACGATGATGCTGCTCGATCTCGAATTGCGGAACGCGCAGTTCGGGGACCATGCCATCGCCCGCAAGAACCTCGGCCGTCAAACTGACCGCCTCGCGCTGGCGGAACAGCTCATGAAGCTCGCCGCGCGCCGGTCGGCACACGGTCCCCAAGTCTACATCGAGATGCCGGGGTTCAGCGGGCTTGCCGCCGAGCTCTCGGCGCGCTTCAAGGGCAAAGGGCTTTCGGTTTTCTCGGACAGGACCATTCTCGCAAGCCCCGCCAACAAGTTCCTGCATCGCCTCGTCAAACTCGGCCGCGCGCATTCCGCCGCGATGGCGCGCGGTGGGACCGAGGGGCCGGAGGCCATTCTGGCGGACCGCAAGCTCCTCGATGACCTGGAGGCGTCGCTCGCCGACAACTACCGCCGCATGAAGTCCTTCGTCATCGCCCAGGACATCCGGTTCTTCATGGCCACCGGCGACGCCAAGCCCTTCTCGCGGTTCCTCTGCCGCATCGCGCGCGAACTCGGCCGCCCCTACGTGGTGATGGCGCATGGCTACGTGTCACATTCGACGCTGGTCTCGATCGCGCCGCTCCACGCCGACCGCCTGATCGCCTGGACCGAACGGCAGGCCGAGCTTCTGCGCGAGGCGTTGCCAGATCGCGCGCCCGACATCGTCAGCCACGGGTTTCCGCTCCGCTCGGCGCCGCCGGCGCGCGACCGCGTCGAGCGGCGGGTTCTTCTCGCGTGGGAACCGCTGCTGCGGCCCGGCATCGCCGAGAGGCACATGCCGGTCCTCGCCGAACTCGCGCGCATATGCGGGCGTGCGGGCTACACGCCCGCCCTGCGGCTGCATCCGAAGGAAAGAAAGGACGCTGGGCTCGCCCGGTCGCTGCGCGATCTGGGCCTGACCCTCGACGAGGACGACATGGCGACCGCCCTGTCCCGGGCCGCGGTTGTGGCAAGCTCCAATTCGACGGTTCTCTGCGAGGCGGCCGCCTTCGGCATCCCGGCGGTGCAGATCGCCGATCTCGCCGTCTTCGACTTCGAGGGCGCGGAGAAGATCGCCGCACGGGAATTCGATCCGGCGCGCTCGGCAGCGAAGGAGACGGGGCAAAGCGCCTTTCCCCTCATGGATGTCGATGCGATGTTCGCCGGCCTGATGACACTGAGACAGGAACACGACGCCGCATGACGACCTATGACGACCTGCTGAACAGAAGCCGCGCGGCCGGCCCGCTCTACGCTCCGACCCCATTCTGGGAGGCCGGCGTCGAGCGGGTGCTCGCGGATCTGGAGCGCGACGGGATCGAGAACTTCCGCAACCGCGGCGCGCCCCTGTCCTTCTTCGTGCCGACCTACGGCTATCCCGGAAACAGCCTTTCGACCGCGCAGATCGCCGCCCTCGAGGAGGTCGCACACGGCTTCGCGCCCAAGCAGCGCGCCATGGTCGAGGCCTGGCTCTCGGGGACGGCCCACGCGCAGTCGGACTATCGTGCCTTCGCCGCCGCGGCGCGGGCCGGGGGGGCGGCGCGGTTGCTGCAGTTCAGCGAGAGCGACGCCGGCAACCCGGTCGAACGGTTCACCTTCGACGGGCGGGACTACAGCCGCTCGTCGCTCAACTACCTGATGGGCCTCGCCTTCCTCGCGGAACACACCGATCTCGACCGGATCGGCACGGTGCTCGAGATCGGTGGCGGTTTCGGAACGCTGGGCGAGATCCTGACGAAGTGCTGGCCCGAGGGCGCGATCCGCTACATCGACGTGGACATTCCGCCCACCTGCCAGTTCGCGGACCACTACCTCGCCCGCGCCTGCGGCGGTGGGATGCTTGCGTCCACCGAAGCAGCCGACGCCAGAACCCTGGCCGTCACCGACCTGCCGCCCGTCTCCGTCCTTCCGAACTGGCAGATCGAGGCTTTGGAGGGCCGGGTCGACCTGTTCGTGAACTTCATTTCGTTCCAGGAGATGGAGCCCGACGTGGTGCGAAACTACCTCGGCCATGTTGCCCGCCTCGGGGCCGAGTGGGTGCTCCTGCGGAACATGCGCGAGGGCAAGCAACGGCGCAGCGGCCCCGGCAGTGTCGGGGTGGACGAGCCGATCCTGTCGGAGGACTACGACCGGATGCTGCCGGACTACCGCCTCGTCGCCCGGGAGACGAGCGTTTTCGGCTACCGCACGAGCGACGGCTTCCATTCCGAACTCATGCTCTATCGCCGCGCGCCATGACCGGGCCTTCCGCCATCTGTGTCATTCCCGCCCGTGGCGGGTCGAAGCGCGTGCCGCGCAAGAACGTGGCCCCGTTCTGCGGCCGCCCGATGATCGCCTGGTCGATCGGTGCGGCGATCGGCTCCGGCGTCTTCGCGCGGGTCGTCGTGTCGACGGACGACGCCGAGATCGCCGAGGTCGCGCGCGCCGCCGGGGCGGAGGTTCCCTTCCTGCGACCGGCGGACCTCGCGAGCGACACGGCCTCGACGATCGGCGTCATGCGCCACGCGATCGGCGTCCTCTGCGAAGCCGGGCCGCGCCCGGACGTCGTCTGCTGCATCTACGCCACCGCGCCGTTCCTTTCCGCCGAGGATCTCCGCGCCGCGCGCGATCTCCTCGGAGACTGCGATTTCGTCATTCCGGTCGGGCGCTTCCCGGCCCCCGCGCAGCGTGCGCTCGTCCGCGATGACGACGGCAACCTGCGGATGCTGGAACCCGACGTCTACGCGATCCGCACCCAGGACCTTCCGGAAACCTACTTCGACGCCGGGCAGTTCTATTGGGCGCGCACCGACGCTTGGTTGAGCGACGTGCCGCCCTTCGCGCAGAAGGTCCGGCCCCTCGTCCTGCCACGCGGCCGCGTGCAGGATATCGACACGCCGGAGGACCTCGCCTTCGCGGAACTCCTGTTCCGGGCGCAGGGCCTCGATCAGACCGAAACGTCGCGCGGCGACTTGTAGACGTAGACGGCGAACTCGAACGGGAAGCCGCCCGGCCGGACGACGTAGTCGTGACGCAGGACGGGGTGCCCGCCGAGGTGGACCTTGCAGAACTCGAAGACCTGCATCGGATCGACGTAGAAGAGTTCCGGGTCGCGATAGTCGACGTAGGTGCTCATCGCGTTGAAGGCGATCCCGAGCCCGGCGGCGGACCACATGCGCGCGAGCGTGCGCGTCATGAAGCCCCAGTTGTCCTCCATGGCGTTGTTGAAGACGCCGGAGAGCACCGCGTAGTCGTGGCCGTCGGGTAGCGCCTCGGTCTCGGCGTCCATGAGGGACGCCGTCGCCGCATCGTCCTCCGCGAAGGCCGCGAGGGTGTGCTCGACGAATTCCGGCACGATGTCGACGCCGTGGTAGCGCGCCGCGCTGCCCCGCGCGCGAAGGAAATGGCAGAAGTCCCCGAGCCCGCAGCCCACGTCCAGAACCGAACGCATCGCCGGATCTACTCCGGCCAGGATCTCGAACCGCGCGAAGTGGCTCTCCCGGTCGGCGTACTGCACGGCCTGCGAGCCTGGACCATGCGCGCGAAGACGCTCGCGGTAGGCGTGGATCAGTTCCGATTTCGATTGCGGCATCAGTTCTTCAACTCGTCCTGCAGGGAGTCCTCGTAGAATGTCATGAAGGCATGACGCCCGCGATGGCCGAAGTCGATCGTCGAGAGCCGCGGCGACACCGAGGCGACGGCCCGTGCCGCCGCTTCCAACGGCCCCTGCCAGCCGATCCTCGGAAGCGTGTAGGCCACGGGGTATCCCCAGTACGTCCGGGCCGCCGCCCCGGCGTCCTTTGCGACGAAACCGACATCCAGAACGGCGCGCCAGACCTCGTCCGCGACAGCGTCCTGGAGCAGGCCGCCGAGATTCGCGGGATGAGCGGGAACCTCGGCCATCACGAAGGTCGAGCCGTCCGGCTTCACCTGTCCGCTGTAGATGCCGGCGCGGTTGTACCTGTAGGGGCGGCGCGCGGGCGAGAAGTCGTGGAGGTAGTCGATGTCCATGACCGCGCTGGCGGGAACCTCATAGACGAAAAACGCGCTTCCGACCGGCCTGAACGCCGCGTTGACATCGATCCCGAGCCCGAGAAGCGACAGGAGAGAATGGTCGGGCAAAGTCCAGAAGAGCCGTCCTCCGCGAAGCGGCCCGCCCGCCGTACCCACCTCGACGCCCACCGCATCCGCGTCGATGGAGCTCACGCGCATGTCGGTCAGGACCTCGACGCCGAGGTCGCGCAGCCTCTCCTCCGCCGCCGTGCAGAACCGCCGCAAGGCGCCGCGTTTGGGATAGCCGAACCGCTTGCTGACCGACCGGCCCATGAAGCGCGGATCGCCGCAATCGAGCGTCACGCCCAGGCGTGCGTCCCAGAATGGGTCATTCGCCTTCAGGGCGATCATCTCCGCGTCGCTGCCGATCTTCGGGCGCGTCAGCATGCCGAGCGCGCCCCGCGCTTCGACGGCGAGGTCGTCGGGGGTGCCGCCGATGACCTTGGATGCCAAGGACGCAAGCCGTCCTCCAAGCGTGGCGCCATAGGTCGCCCGCAGCCACGCGTCGAGGCCGGACAATGCGGTCTCCGACGGGTGTCGCAGCAACTCGGCAAGTTCGCGCAGGGCGGCGGTGCAAAGCTCCGGATCGTCCTGCGAGAAGTCGGGCATCTCGAAGCCCCTGGTGACCGCGCGGTCGGTCGTGCTCCCGAAATCGTGGCGGTCGGTTTCGCCGAGTTCGTCGCCGAGGATATCGGTGTAGAACTCCGACCCGATGGGACTGCGCAGGTCGAAGTTGTGCGTTCCCGGGTCGACGAGGTAGCCGTTCCAGTCCCGCGACCAGAGCGTGCCGCCGAGGTGGTCGGCAGCTTCGATCAGCGTGACGCGCAAGCCGTCGCGGGCAAGCCGCCATGCCGCGTAGATCCCCGCGAAGCCGCCGCCGACGATGAGGACGTCCTGCCGTGTCATTTGGGGGGCGCCTCCAGCTCTTCGAGCCGGCGCGGGACGCCCGTTCCTTCCCGCACAAGAGAGGCCAGGGCGTCGGGGCCGATCCGGGCGAGGGCATCGAGGGCCGACATGTGCGAAACGAAACCGGACGCGCCCTGCGGATATGGCAGCGTCGTGAAGGTCTGGAACCGCAGGCGCACGTCCTCCTCGGAAAAAGGGTTGCCCTCGCGGAGATAGTCCGCCGAGCCGACCGGCGACAGGTAGCGGCGTGCCCCGAGCGCACGGCAGATGGACAGAAGGCGCCGCGACTTGTCCTCCGGCGGGATGCCGAGGGCGGAACTGCGATGGAACGCCGGCGCGAAGCCCGCGAGGTCCGCCAGGCCCCGGATGAAGGCGATGTTGACTTCGGCGAGCCCCGCCTCCGCGCGTTCCAGCGCGTCGGCCAGAAGGCGCCGCGCCATGGGCCAGAAGGGTTCACGGCCGAGGCAGCCCTCGACGCGCTTGATCAGGCCCGTAATGTCGGCGCGCTCGGCGATCCGCACCTCCGCGATCAGGGGCTTCTCCGGCTTGCGCGCGACCGGAAGGGACACGAGCACGGGACCGTTCGGGCCGAGGATGCGGTTCCGGCTCTGCCAGCTCTGCTTCGAGAACTGGACGTCGTCGAGGAAGACGAAGTCATCGACTTCGGCCATGAGCGCGACGTATCCCAGCCAGGGAAGGAAGGTCGGCTGCATGATGGCGGCCGTGCGGGTCACGGCGCGAGGTGCTCGTAGGTGATCGGATGTCCGGCCCTGACCGGCGCGGAGAGCGTCCTTCCGACCGGGGCGGTGGGGTCGTTCGGCGGAATCCCGGCGCCTGGACGGACGAAGCGGAAATCCTCTCGCGCGATGACGTGTCCCGCCGGAAGGTCCCGAAGCGCGAAGGCCGATCTGCGTCCGAGGGACTTGTTCCCGGCCTCGGCGCCTGTCGTCGCCTTCTCGCCGCTGCCGCGCGCGGCATGGATCTCGGCCACGCCCGTCGCGATGTCGCGCAAGACGTCGGACGTGGCCGAGAAGCGGTGGTCGGGCCCGGGGCGCGTCGGGTCGTTCGTGATGTGCTTCTCGATGGCCACTGCCCCCATCGCGGCGGCGGCCAGTGCGGCACGGCTGCCGATGGTGTGGTCCGAGAAGCCGACAAGGCCGTCGCACCTGGGGGCCAGCGACTCCATGGCGCGGAGATTGAGATCCTCGAGCGGCGCCGGGTAGGCCGAGACGCAGTGGAGGAGCACGACGGGACCGGACTTGTTCCGGGAAAGCACCTCGATCGCGTGATCGACCTCGGCGAGGTCCGCCATCCCGGTCGACATCACGACCGGCTTCCCGGTCCCCGCGATCTCCCTGAGGAGGTCGTCGTAGGTCATCTCGAAGGAGGCGATCTTGTAGATCGGAAAGCCCAGTTCCTCGGTGAAGGGCAGGTCGCGCGGATCGTAGACCGAGGTGAAGGGGACCATGCCGAGCGCCCGCGCCCTGTCGACCAGCGGCTTGTGGAACTCCATCGGCATGGCCGCGTCGCGGTAGAGTTCGTAGAGGTTCGTTCGCCCCCAGACCGGATCGACCGCCATCGAGGGGTGATCGCTGTCCATCGTGAGGCTCTCGGCCGAGTAGGTCTGGAGCTTCAGGAAGTCCCACCCCGCCTCGCCCGCGAGATCCACCAGGCGAAGCGCCTGCTCGAGATCCCGGTCGTGGTTGGCGCTCAGCTCAGCGATCAGGGCGCATCTCTCGCCCGGCCCGATCAGCTTGCCTTCGATGTTGAGGGTCATTCGAACTCCCCCGTCACGAACGTATCGATAGCGCGTGCCACACGCTCGGCGCCGCGTCCATCGACGATATCCATCGCCGTCCTGTTCGGCCGCGCCAGGCGTTCGAAGGTATCGGTGTCTCGCAGCGTGTCCAGCCTCGCGAAGAAGGCGTCCGCCCCGCCGGAAGATGGTGCCTCGACGTAGATCTCCGCGATCCCGGCCTCGGCGAAGCCCGCGAAATACTCGCCGTAGTCCGCACCGTCGGCGAGGTAGATCCCGTGCCTGCCGAGGCAGGCGGCCTCGTAGCGCGTAAGGCCCGGCCGCCCGACGACGAGGCTGGCCGCCCTGTAGAGAGGGACGAGGCTCGCAGGTGCGTCGTGCAGGGCCACGCCCGGGCGCCCTCGCGCCATGTCCGCGAGCTCCGCCTTCAGCGCGGGTGCGAACATGGGGCCGATCACGACATCTTTCGCTGCCGGAACGTCCCGCAGCCGCGCGAGAACCCGGGCGCTGAGGCCGCCCTTGTCCACGCCGCCGCAGGCGAGCAGGATGCGTGGCTCCCTCCGCGACAGCGCGTCCACCCGTGCCTCGAGAAGGTCGGCGGGCAGGATCGCGTAGGAAGGACCGTGGAGCCAGGCGCCCGCATCCGGGCTCGGCCGCAACCGGTCAGCGCCGAGATAGGGTGTCACGACGAGGTCCGGCGCACCGCCGGGGCACGCGACGAAGTGGTCCGGCGGCATGCTGTCGATCACGGAGACCGCGAAGCCGGCCCGCTTGAGCACCGCCACCTCCGTCGCCGTCGCCTCGGCGTTGCCCGAATACTGGAGGTCGAATACCGCCCTGCGGGGTATGTCCGGGTCGTCCGACCAGGCGCCCTTCGCGGCCGCCGGGTCCATCACCCGTATGGAGGCTTCCGGCGTTCCGAGCGCCCGGAGCGTCGTGGCCGTTTCACGATCGACCACGCAGAGCACGCGCGGCAGATGCGCCGCGAGGCTCAGCATCCGGCGCACGTGGCCGAGGCCGGTCCTGGGCGTCGCGGCGAAGCGCAGGGCGTATCCTTCCGGTCTCGTCACGACCCCTGCGCCTCTCCGGACCGTGCCGCCCTGCCGTCCACCGCGTGTCTCACGGCCCGAGAAGCCGCTTCAGGCTCGCCACGATCTCCTCGACCTGCTCCTCCCGGAGGCCCGGGAAGAGCGGCAGGCTGATGGCCTCGGCATAGTAGCGCTCGGCTTCCGGGAAGTCCCCGCGCCGGAATCCGAGCGCGGCGTAGTAGGGCTGAAGGTGCACCGGGATGTAGTGCAGGTTCACGCCGATCCCGCTCGCCCGCAGTCCCTCGAATACCTCCCGGTGGCGTGCGGCGTCCACCCGCACCACGTAGAGATGAAAGGAGGAGAGGACGCCCTCGGCCCGGCCGGGGCGGGTGACCGGAAGATCGGCGAGGAGCCTGTCGTAGAGGTCGGCGAGCGCGTTCCGGCGTGCCACGTAGTCCGCCAGCCGCCGCATCTGCGCCGCGCCGAGCGCCGCCTGGATATCGGTCATCCGGTAATTCCAGCCGAGTTCGATCTGCTGGTAGTACCAAGGCCCGTCCGGCGCGTGCGTCATTTCGGAAGGATCGCGCGTGATCCCGTGGCTGCGGAGGCGTTCCATCCGCCGCGCGAGGTCCGCGTCCTGGGTGGTCGCGACGCCGCCCTCGGCCGTCGTCACGATCTTGACGGGGTGAAACGACAGCACCGTCACGTCGCTGTGGCGGCAGGCCCCGACCGGTGCCGGTCCGCATCGGCCGCCGATCGCGTGCGAGGCGTCCTCGATGACGCGGATGCCGTATTCGGAAGCCAGCCCTCCGATCGCCGCCATGTCGCAGGAGAGGCCGGCCAGATGCACCGGCACGATGATCTTCGGAAGGCGCCCCTCTCGCGCCGCGTCCTTCAGGCGGGTTTCCAGCCGCGCCGGGCAGAGGTTGCCGGTCGCCGGGTCGATATCCACGAAACCGACGTCCGCGCCGCAGTAGCGCGCGCAGTTGGCCGACGCGACGAAGGTGACGGGCGAGGTCCACAGCAGGTCTCCGGGCCCCAGGCCCAGTGCCGCGCAGGCGACGTGAAGGGCCGAGGTGGCGCTGTTCATCGCGACAGCGTGCGGTGCCTCGACCGCGTCCGCGACCGACGCCTCGAAGGCCGGCACCGCGGGGCCCTGCGTCAGGAAATCGGAGCGCAGCACCTCCACGACGGCGTCGATGTCTTCCTGCCGGATGTCCTGCCTGCCGTATGGGATCATGTCCGTCCGCCCGCCTCTCCGGCTAGATCGCGCCGATCCTGCCCGCGTTGTCCTCGATCCAGCCGCGGAGTTCCGCATCGCTCATCCAGGCGTCGTTGGTGTCGCTGGCGTAGGTGAAGTCCTCGGCCACCTTCCTGCCGTCCTTGATCCGGAACGGGTCCGCCGACCAGTTGTGGATCGCCGGAAGGATCTTGAAATGCTCGTCGTACTCGTAGGTGTAGGGCGCGTCCTCGATGCCGATCATCTGCTCGTGGAGCTTCTCGCCCGGACGGATGCCCACGATCTCCTGCCGCGCGTCCGGGGCGACGACACGGGCCACGTCTACGATGTTCATCGAGGGGATCTTCTTCACGTAGATCTCGCCACCTACCATGTCCGAAAGGGCGTGAAAGACGAGGTCCACCCCCTGCTCGAGCGAGATCATGAAGCGCGTCATCCGCGGGTCGGTGATCGGCAGGACGCCCTTGTCTCGGATCGACATGAAGAACGGGATCACCGACCCGCGCGAGCCCATGACGTTGCCGTAGCGGACCACGGCGAAGCGCGTGTCATGCTCCCCGGCATACGAGTTCCCGGCGACGAAGAGCTTGTCGGAGGCGAGCTTGGACGCCCCGTAGAGGTTCACCGGGCTCGACGCCTTGTCCGTCGAGAGCGCGACGACACGCTTCACGCCCTTGTCGATGCAGGCGTCGATCAGGTTCATCGCGCCGATGACGTTCGTCTTGATGCACTCGAAGGGATTGTATTCGGCGGTCGGCACGATCTTGGTGGCGGCGGCATGCACGACGTAGTCAACGCCGTCGAGCGCGCGGTAGAGGCGTTCCCGGTCGCGCACGTCGCCGATGAAGAACCGCAGGCGCAGGTCGCCCTCGAACTTGCGGGCCATCTCCCATTGCTTCATCTCGTCGCGGGACAGGACGATGAGCTTCTTCGGCTTCAGCTTCTCCAGCGCCGCCGGGACGAAGGCATGGCCGAACGACCCGGTGCCGCCGGTGACCAGTATCGTGGAGTTCGGTTCCATTCGTCGTCTCTCGGGCCTGGGCGGCGTCTCGGGCCGGTTCCCCGGCGCATGGGTGCGTGGGCTGCCGCGGCGGGCGCGGCGACACGGGAGGTCCGGGACGGGGCCCGAAACGCTCGGACCCGTTATAGCGGCGGGCCGGTCCGCCACAAGCGGCTTGCGCGCGCCTTGCGCCTTGCCCGCCGATGGCATCGACTCTAGACACGCGTGACCGCCTTGGGGACCCTGACTTGGCAAATCCGTTCCGAAACGTCCTTCTGAACTATCACCGGCTGCGGAACACGGCCTTCGTGACGCTGGACGGCGTGCGCCTTCATTCGGCCGACGGGCGCGTGCCGAGGGCGGTGCGCAACGGGCTCTACAAGCAGACCTACGAGGACGCGGAGCGGCGGTTGCTGCAAACGGTCCTGCGCCCGGGGGACCGGGTGCTCGAGATCGGCGCCGGTATCGGCGCCGTCGGCCTTCTTGCCGCTCGGATCGCCGGGGGCGCCAACGTCCTGTCCTACGAGGCGAACCCCGACCTCGCGCCGGTGATCGAGGCGAACTACGCGCTCAACGCCGAGCGTCCGCGGCTGCGCATGAAGGCGGTGACGACCGATGGCGCGCCGGTCGTCTTCCACCAGGCCGACAACGTCCTCTCCTCCTCGGTCCACGCGCGGCGCGAGGCGCGCCGCACCGTCACGGTCGAGAGCGACAGTCTGTCCGCGGTGCTGGCCGAGTTCGCCCCGGATGTTCTGGTGATGGATGTCGAGGGTGCGGAAACGGCGCTCCTGGCCGGCGCCCCGCTCCACGGCATCAGGGCGATCGTGCTCGAACTGCATCCGCACATCGTCGGACAGGAGGCGATCGACACGCTGTCGGCGGCGTTGAATGCCGGCGGCTTCTCCGAGCGCGCGCGGGACCGGAAGACCGTGCTGCTGACGCGGGACCGCGAGGTCGCGGGCTGATGCAACGTTCCCGATGGGAAGGCGCAGGCGCATGACCCCGACCGACCGCGCGCTTTCGCCGGACGAGACCGCCGCCGTCGACGAGCGGCCGTGGGGCGCGTTCCGGCCGAACGGGCTCCAGTCCGCGCTCATCGGTCTCGCGCGGCGCAGCTTTCTCCAGCGCGGCACGTTCCGGCACTGGACGACGAACCTGATCACGGCGCTGGGCTCGCCGCTCGACATCGAGTGGCGCGGGTGCCGCTACCGGATCGAGGGGAAGAACAACCTCATCGAGTACGGGATGCTGCTGCGGCGGGACTACAACGGCGCGGAGATCGACTTTCTCCTCGGGACGCTCGGTCCGGGCGGGGTCGCGCTCGATATCGGCTCGAACATCGGCCTCTATTCCCTGCCCATGGCGCGTGCCGTGGGGCCCTCGGGAACCGTGGTCGCCATCGACGCCAATCCCGCGATGGCCGAGCGCCTGAGGCTCAACGCGCGTGCCTCCGGCGTCGGAAATGTCCACATGGTCAACTGCGCCGTCGGCGGCGGCGAGGGCATGGTCGACCTGCGCATCCGCAAGGACGACGTGGCCATCGTCCGCGTGGAGGAGAGCGCGACCGGCACGATCCCAATGCGGACGCTGGCGTCGATCCTTCGCGAACTCGGCGTCGGGCGCGTCGATGCGCTGAAGATCGACATCGAGGGACACGAGGACGCGGCGCTGGTGCCGTTTCTCCACGAGGCGCAAGACGATGCCCTGAGGCCGCGGCGCATCGTGATCGAGCATCCGCGCTCGGGCGACGATTACCACGGCTGCGCGGCCGCCTTCGCGCGGCACGGCTACACCCGCGTCGGGCAGACGCGGTCGAACTCGCTCTACGCGCGGGCCTGAGCCCGCTTCTTCCGGTCGAAGAGCTCCTCGTAGGCGTCGAGCACCGGACCCCGCGCGAATTCCGCGGCGAGGCGGGCGCGTCCCGCCTCCGCCAGCCGCGGGCCGAGGGCCGTCTCCGTCCGGAGGTGCCCGATGGCGGCGGCCATGCCCCCGGCGTCGCCGATATCGCAGAGGAGCGCGTCCTCGCCGTCCCGGATGAACCAGGTCGGCCCTTCCGAGCGCGTGGACACCA
>NZ_JBQLZP010000117.1:0-7298 GCF_052168335.1 Roseicyclus sp.
GGGGCCGCGCACCGCGGCGCAGGCCGTCGGGACCGCTCGGCTGGATCGCGGCCTTCATCCGCCTCGTCTTCCGCGTGATCTGGGGCCTCGCCTGGCGCGGGGCGGCCGTCGCCGTCCTGCTCGTCGGTCTGGCCACCGGCTACTACTACACCCAGCTTCCCGACGTCTCCGCCGTCGTCGATGCCCGCGCCCGCGGCTCGGTCACCATGCTCGACCGCGACGGCAACGTCTTCGCCTGGCGCGGCGACCAGTTCGGCGGCGTGATCGATCCCGGCACGGCGAGCGAGCACCTCGTCCACGCCATCGTCGCGACCGAGGACCGCCGCTTCTACCGCCACCTCGGCGTCAGCCCGCGCGGCATCGCGTCCGCCATCCGCATCAACATGCGCGAGGGGCGCGGCCCGCTCGAGGGACACGGCGGCTCCACCATCACGCAGCAGGTGGCCAAGCTCATGTGCCTCGGCGTCGCCTACGACCCCGAGCAATGGGAGAGCGAGGCAGACTACGAGCAGGACTGCCGCCGCACGACGATCTGGCGCAAGATCCAGGAGGTGCCCTTCGCCTTCGCCATGGAGCTGCGCTATTCCAAGGACGAGATCCTCTCGGTCTACATGAACCGCGCCTTCCTCGGCGCGGGGGCGAGGGGCTTCGAGGCGGCGGCGCAGCGTTACTTCGGCGTCTCCGCCGCGCAGGTGAACCCCCAGCAGGCCGCGATGCTGGCGGGCCTGCTCGTGGCGCCCTCCTACTACGCGCCGACCCGCAACCTCGAGCGCGCGCAGCGCCGCGCGGCGACCGTGCTCGGCCTGATGGAGGAGGAGGGCTACCTCACCTCCGCCGAGGCCGCCGCGGCGCAGGCGAACCCCGCGACCCTGTCGGAGGCCGCGACGCAGAACCTCGGCGGCGCCTTCGCCGACTGGATCATGTCGTCGGGGCCGGATTTCCTGACCGGCGACACGACCGAGGACGTCGTCATCCGCACCACCTTCGACCCGGCGATGCAGGCCGCCGCCGAGGCCGCGCTGGAGGAGGTCTTCGCCAACCAGGTCCGCGAGGGCTCGGAAGCGCAGGCCGCCATCGTCGTGATGAGCGCGGACGGTGCCGTGCGCGCGATGGTGGGCGGGCGCGACACGCAGGCCGCAGGCCTCTTCAACCGCGCGACGCAGGCGATGCGGCAGACAGGCTCCTCGTTCAAGCCCTTCGTTTACGCCACCGCGCTCGACCTCGGATGGCGCTTCGACGACATGATCCTCGACGCGCCGCTGACGATCGACGTGCCGGGCTCCGGGCCCTATTCGCCGACGAACTACACCAACGAATACTACGGCGAGGTGACGCTGACGGACGCGCTCAGGACCTCGCTGAACACGCCCGCCGTGCGCCTGTCGGAGGAGGTGGGCCGTGATCTCGTGCGCACCGTCGCCTCGGAGTTCGGGATCGAGAGCAGCCTCGCCGATGGTCCGGCGCTGGCGCTCGGCGCGTCCGAATCGACGCTGATCGAGATGACGGGGGCCTATGCCGGCATCCTCAACGGCGGGTCCGCCGTGCTGCCCTACGGCGTCGAGGAGCTGCGCATCGTCGGCGACGACATGCCCCTCTTCGAGCAGCGTTCGGGCCTGCAGGACCGGGTGATCTCGGAGAACTCGGCCCGGCAGCTGACCTACATGATGTACCAGGCCGTCGAGGGCGGCACGGGGCGGCGCGCGGCGCTGCCCGACCGGCAGGTGGCGGGCAAGACCGGGACGACGCAGGCCGCGCGCGACGCGTGGTTCCTCGGCTTCACGGCGGATTACGTGGCCGGCGTCTGGATGGGCTACGACGACAACACGCCCTTGTCGGGCGTGACGGGCGGCGGCCTGCCCTCCGACATCTGGCGGCTGACGATGGAACGCATCCACGAGGACCTGCCGCCGCGACCGTTGCCGATGATCGACCCCGCCATCGAGGCCCGCCCGCCGCCGGTGGTGGAATACTTCCCCGGCGGACAGCAGCCGATGCCGCAGCAGCCGGGCCGCGAGCCCGATCTGGCGGAGCGCATCCTGATGGAGGTGCTCGGCGGGCTCTTCGGTCGGAACTGAGGCGCTCTAGCCCATGTTCCTGAGGTCGGCGCTCAGCCGGTCGATGTCGCCGCGCCGCGCGTCGAGCATGGCGCCGATCTCCGAACGCTCGGAGATCACGAGGCTCACGCCCTCGATCAGGATGTCGATGAAGCGGTTCTGCCCGCTTCGGTCCCAGACGCGCCAGGCGATGGCGAAGGGCGCCTGTCCGGGAATGCGGACCTGCGAGTCGACCTCGACGTAGCGCTGCGTCGTGCGGGCGCCGGTCACGGTGATCTGCCCGCCCTGGAACTCGCGGAAGCGGCGCCCGTACTTGCGCGCCATGTAGCCCTGGAAGGCGCTGGCGAAGGCGGACATCTGCGACGGGCTCGCCGTCCGGGCGGGCGGGCCGAGGACCGAGGCCGCGATGGTCGGCACGTCGCCGTAGTCGCGGAAGATGCGCTCGAACTCGCGCAGCATGGCGGCCTCGGCGCGGCCGGAGTTGATGATGCCCTGCACGTCGGCGACCACCCGGTTGACGAGGGCGGCGGCGGCTTCCGCGCTCTGCGCCCGTGCCATGCGTGGCGGGCCCGCAACGAGGACGATCGCCGCCATGCCCGACAGGAGGCCCCGGCGCGTGATGCGCCCCGTGAAGGTGTCGTGGTCGTTCGCCGTCATACCGTGTCCTGCCGTCTCGGGCGCGTCCGCGCCCCGGTCGTCTTTCGGGCGCGTCCGCGCCCCGGTCGCTATTGCCCGTAGGGGTCGAGATAGGGGTCGGCGTGGATGTCGGCCGCCGCGCCCGGCTCGCCCCCCGCGTAGGGATCGAAATAGGCATCCTGCGACCCTCCGCCAAGCTCGAAGCGCCGATTCTGGAGGTAGAGCGAACGCATCGTGACGTAGCTGTCCTCGGAACCGTAGAGCACGTCCTCGATCGTCCCCGCGAAGTCGTGCCGGTCCCCGAACCGCGCGAGGACGCGGGCTCCGGTGAGGTATCCCGTCTCGGGCGGTTCGACGACGTGGCGGAGCGGATTGAGCGCGAAGTCGAGGACAAGCCCCACGGAATCGCGCGTCGTCGAGGGCCCGAAGACCGGCAGGACGTGGTAGTCGCCCTCGCCGAGGCCGTAGACATGCATCGTCTCGCCGAAGCCCGTCTCCTCGGCGGGAAGGCCGATCGCCGTCGCCGGATCGAAGAGGCCGCCGATGCCGACAGTGGTGTTGACCGCGAAGCGCAGCGTGTTGCGCACCGCGTCCTCGACGCGCAGTTGCAGGAGGTCGTTCAGCACGTAGCCCGGCTGGTTGAGGTTCGACGCGAAGTTGCTGACGCCGCGGCGGACGGGGCGCGGGATCGCGTTGCCGTAGGCATTCGCCGCCGGGCCGACGAGCGCACGGTCGAGCGATACGTTGAAGCGGTGGACGGCGCGGTTCTGCGCCTCGCTCGCGTCCGCGATCGTGTCGCCGGGCGGCAGCGTCGCGGGCCCGCAGGCCGCGAGCGCGAGCGCGGCGGCCAGCAGCGGGACGCGGAGGAAATGCCGGTGGCGGATGCCGGGCGCGATGATGCGCGGCGAGGGCGAGGCTGAGGACAAGGGCGGCTTTCCCGGACGAACACGCGGATGGGGGGAGCCTAGTCCGCGATGGCGGCAGGGGAAAGGCCGGGAGGTGGGAATATCCGGGCATAACCGGGACCGCCGCGCGCACACCGGGCCGCGCAGGCCGCCCTTTCCCTTTTCCCGGGGCGCCTGTAGCCTCCGCCACGGCAGGCGGGACGACCGCCAACACAGGGAGAACGGACGACATGACGGGACGAATCGAAGCGCGGCTGGTGGAACTGGGCGTGAGCCTTCCGGACGCACCCGCACCGGCGGCAAACTACGTGCCGCAGGTCACGGTGGGCGATCTCGTCTTCGTCTCGGGGCAGGTCTCGATGGCCGACGGCGCCTTCATCACCGGCAAGCTCGGCGCCGACATGGACGTGGCGGCGGGCGCGCAGGCTGCCCGGACCTGCGCGATCAGCCTTCTGGCGCAGGTGCGCAAGGCCTGCGACGGCGACCTCGACCGGCTGGTGCGGGTCGTGAAGCTGACCGGTTTCGTCAACTCCACCCCCGATTTCGGCGACCAGCCCAAGGTGGTGAACGGCGCCTCCGACTTCCTCGTGGAGGTGCTGGGCGATGCGGGGCGGCACAGCCGCTCCGCCGTCAGCGCGGCCTCGCTGCCCTTCGGCGTCGCTGTCGAGGTCGAGGGCATCTTCCAGATCCGGCCGTGAGCCGCACATGACCCTCCCGGCCGGGTTTCTCGCCACGCCCATCGCGCACCGCGCGCTGCACGACATCGAGCAGGGCATCCCCGAGAACAGCCGCGCGGCGATCCGCCGGGCGGTCGGCGCGGGCTACGGTATCGAGATCGACGTCCAGCTCTCGTCGGACGGGCGCGCCATGGTCTTCCACGACGGCACGCTCGACCGGCTGACCCATGCGACGGGCCCGGTGGCTCAGCGCAGCGCGCGCGAGCTCTCGGACCTCGTCCTGCGCGGCAGCGAGGACCGCATCCCGACGCTTGCGGAGGTGCTGGAGCTCGTCGGCGGTCGCGTGCCGCTCCTCGTCGAGGTCAAGGACCAGTCGGGCGCGCTGTCCGCCGGCGACGACACGCTCGAGCGTGCCGTGGCCGCCGATCTGGCGGGCTACGAGGGTCCCGTCGCGGTGATGAGCTTCAATCCCCACGTCGTCGCGGCTCTCGCACGACACGCGCCCGACGTGCCTCGCGGCCTCACGACCTGCGGCTACGTGCCCTCGCAATGGACGCAGCTTCCCGAGGAGACCTGCGCCGAGCTGCGCGCCATCGGCGACTTCGACGCGGTCGGCGCAAGCTTCATCAGCCACGACTGGACCGACCTCGGCAGCCCGCGCGTGGCCGAGCTGAAGGCGCGGGGCGTGCCGATCCTGTGCTGGACGGTGAAATCGCCGCAGGTCGAGGCCTCGGCGCGGCGGATCGCCGACAACATCACCTTCGAGGGCTACCTGCCGCCCGCGCCGGACCGTGACGGGCCCGAGGATTGACCTCGGGCCGATGGGCCCCATCTCAAGCAGCGTTCCCGACCGCAGCCGCAAGCCGGAGGCCAGAAGTGGACGGCAGCCCGCAGATCGAGATCGAGGTCCTCTCCAGCCTGTCGCAGATCGCGGCCGGGGACTGGGACGCCTGCGCCTGCCCCGAGGCGGCGGATGGCGGGCGCCCGAACGACCCCTTCACGACGCACCGCTTCCTGAGCGCGCTCGAGACCTCGCGCTCGGTCGGCACCGGCACGGGTTGGCAGCCCCGCCACCTCGTCGCGCGCTCGGGCGGCGAGATCATCGCGGTGGCGCCGCTCTATGCAAAGGGCCACAGCCAGGGCGAGTACATCTTCGACCACAACTGGGCCCATGCCTACGAGCGCGCGGGGGGACGCTACTATCCCAAGCTGCAGATGGCCGTGCCCTTCACGCCCGCGACGGGGCGGCGCTTCCTGACCAGGCCCGGCTGGGAGGAGACGGGGCGCGCGGCGCTGGTGCAGGGCGCGGTGCGGCTGGCGGAGGACAACGGCGTCTCCTCCGTCCACGTCACCTTCTGCACCGAGGGCGAGGCGCGCGAGGGCGCGGCGATGGGCCTGATGCACCGCGTATCGCAGCAGTTCCACTGGTTCAACGAGGGCTACGCGGACTTCGACGACTTCCTCGGCGCGCTCTCCTCGCGCAAGCGCAAGAACCTCCGCAAGGAGCGGGAACGCGCGCGGGATTTCGGCGGCGAGATCGTCGCGCTGACGGGCGACGACCTGAAGCCCGAGCACTGGGACGCATTCTGGGTCTTCTACCAGGACACCGGCGCGCGGAAATGGGGGATGCCCTACCTGACGCGGCGCTTCTTCGACGCGGTGCAGGAGACGATGCGCGACGACGTGCTCCTCGCCCTCGCCGTGCGGGAGGGGCGCCCGGTCGCGGGCGCGCTGAACTTCATCGGGCGCGACACGCTCTACGGCCGCTACTGGGGCTGCCGCGAGGATCATCCCTGCCTGCACTTCGAGCTCTGCTACTACCAGGCGATCGACTACGCGCTCGCCCACGGCATGAAGCGCGTCGAGGCGGGCGCGCAGGGCCAGCACAAGCTTGCGCGCGGCTACCTGCCGGTGGCGACGCATTCGCTCCACTGGGTGCGGGATGCGGGCTTCGCCGGGGCCATCGCCCAGTATCTCCGCGCCGAGCGGCAGGCGGTTGACGAGGAGATCGAGGTCCTCACAAGCTGGGGGCCTTTCCGCAAGACGCAGGTGGAGGAACAGGAATGACGACGCCGCACAGGCTCGAGGGCGAGGATCGCAGGAAGGCGCTCGAGGCGCTCACCGCCCATGGCTGGACCGAGGTGGAGGGGCGCGACGCCATCGCCAAGACCTTCACCTTCGGCGACTTCAACGAGGCCTTCGGCTGGATGACGCGGGTGGCGCTGGTGGCCGAGCACATGAACCACCACCCCGAATGGTTCAACGTCTACCGCAAGGTCGAGGTGACGCTCGCCACCCATGACGTGGGCGGGTTGTCGAACCTCGATGTCGCGATGGCCTCCAAGATGGACCGTCTGGCGGGGTAGGGCGGCGGAAAAGCCGGCTTTTCCGCGCCGGAATCGCCGGCGATTCCGGCGGCGCGGGTGTCGGCCGCGCCGCCCCTCGGCCCTCAGCTCGCGGCGGCCGAGACGGTGCCGCCGCCGATCGCGTCGAGCAGCGTCTCGCCCGCCGAGACCTCGCAGACGCCGGGGCCCGCCTCGACGTTGAAGACCTTCACCACGCCATCCTCGGCATAGAGGGCATAGCGGCGCGAGCGGTCGTAGAAGCCCACGGGCTCGGCCGAGAAGTTCATGCCGATCGCCTTGGTGAACTCCGCCGCCGCGTCGGCGAGGAGCGTGATGCCCGCCGCCGCGCCGCCGGTCGTGTCGCCCCAGGCGGCCATGACGAAGGGATCGTTCACCGAGATGCAGATGATCTCGTCCACGCCCTTCGCGTCGAAGCCGTCCTTGGTGCGGATGAAGCTCGGCATGTGGGCCGAGGTGCAGGTGCCGGTGAAGGCGCCGGGCAGGCCGAAGATCGCGACCTTGCGGCCCTTCAGCTTCTCGCCCAGCCTGACCGCCTCGGGCCCCTTCTCGCCGATCCGCAGGAGCGTGGCGTCGGGCAGGCTGTCGCCGACGGAAATGGACATGGTGTGAACTCCCTCGCTTGTCGTGTCCGGCGCGGCCGCTTGTGTTGCCGCTCGCGAG
>NZ_JBQLZP010000118.1:0-9923 GCF_052168335.1 Roseicyclus sp.
GAGATCCGGCGCGTCGCGTCCCTGTTGACCCCGCGCATGGCGCCGGACGTGCATCTCCGCCCGCTCTACGGCGCGCTGCCCTTCACCGAGCAGCGTGCGGCGGTCCGGCCCGAGGCGGCGGGGCGGAAGCTGGTGCTCGCGACCTCCATCGCCGAGACCTCGCTGACCATCGAGGACGTGCGCATCGTCGTGGACGGAGGCCGCGCCCGCCGCGCGCGCCACGATCCCGGTACCGGCATGAGCCGCCTCGTGACCGAGCCCGTCTCGCGCGCCGAGGCCGACCAGAGGCGGGGCCGCGCGGGCCGCGTGGCCGAGGGCACATGCTACCGCCTCTGGACGCGCGGGCAGGAGGGGGCGCTGCCCGCCTTCCCCCCCGCCGAGATCGAGGCCGCCGACCTCGCGGGGCTGGCCCTCGAACTCGCGCAATGGGGCGGTGCGGAGGGGCTGCGCTTCCT
The DNA here is from genome assembly GCF_052168335.1 of Roseicyclus sp. GTDB lineage: Bacteria > Pseudomonadota > Alphaproteobacteria > Rhodobacterales > Rhodobacteraceae > Roseibacterium. The sequence continues at coordinate 456 of NZ_JBQLZP010000118.1, forward strand.
AACGCCGCCGCCCGAGGCCGCGCTGGCCGAGGCGCGGGCGCTGCTGGCCGATCTCGGCGCGCTCGACGCGGGCGGGCGCATCACGGCGCATGGCCGCGATCTCGTGCGCCTGCCGCTGCATCCGCGTCTCGGCCACCTTCTCCGGCGCGGGGGCCCGGGCGCGGCGCGGCTCGCGGCCCTCCTGTCCGAGCGCGATCCCCTGCGCGGACAGGGCGTGGACCTCGCGCTCAGGCTCCGGGCGCTCGACGATCCGCGCGGCGCGGACGCTGCAGCGGTCGCGCGCATCCGCGAGGAGGCCAAGCACCTGAAGCGCCACGAGGCGGGCGAGGCGCTGTCGCCCGGCGCGCAGGCGGCCCTCGCCTATCCCGACCGCGTCGGCCTCCGCCGTCCGGGCGAGGCGCCGCGCTACCTCCTCTCGGGGGGCACGGGCGCCGTCCTGCCCGAGGGCGACCCGCTGGGCCGCGCGCGCCTGATCGTCGCGACCGACCTCGACGGCGACCGGCGCGAGGCGCGCGTGCGGGCGGCGGCGGCCCTGTCGGAGGACGAGCTGCGCGCGCTCTACCCCGACCGCATCGCCTGGCGGCGCACCTGCCGCTGGTCGCGGCGGACGGCGCGCGTCGAGGCGCGGCAGGAGGAGACCTTCGGCGCGCTGGTGCTGGCCGAGCGTCCCTGGAGCGATCCCCCGGCGGAGGAGGTGGCGGCGGCGCTCGCCGAGGGCATCCGCGCCCTCGGCCTCGACGCGCTCGGCTGGAGCCGGCGGGCGCGGCTTCTCCGGGCGCGGATCGGCTTCGCGGGCGTTGCGGACGTGACGGACGCGGGCCTCCTCGCAGCGCTGGAGGACTGGGCGGTGCCGTTCCTCTCCGGCATCCGCGACGCGGGCGGCCTCGGGCGCTTCGACCCGCACGACGCGCTCCGCGCCTGGGTCGGCTGGGAGGGGATGGCCGAGATCGACCGCCTCGCCCCGGAACACTGGGAGACGCCGCTGGGGCGCAGGCTCGCCATCGACTACGGCGGCGACGTGCCCGAGATCGCGGTGCGGCTACAGGAGGTTCTCGGCGAGACGACGCATCCGGTGGTGGGACCGTCGCGGCAGCCGATCCGCCTCGTGCTCCTGTCGCCCGCCCAGCGCCCGATCCAGGTGACGACGGACCTCCCCGGGTTCTGGACCGGGTCCTATGCCGATGTGCGCAAGGACATGCGCGCGCGCTACCCCCGCCACGTCTGGCCCGAGGATCCTACGGTCGCGGACCCGACGCTCCGCGCGAAACCGAGAGGAACCTGAGCCACGTCGGTGCCGCCGGCCTGCCCCCGAGCCCGATGCCGCGCGCCGCCGCAGCACCGCGCGCGGTCGGATGGATGCGCTCGGACGGGTCGAGCCCGACCTTCCGCGCGTGCCGGAAGACGAAGAGCCGTCCGTAACCCCGCAGCGTGCCCACGGTGGGCGCGTCGGGATCGGTCACGTAGCGCGACCGCCAGAGCGGCGGCAGCGGCAGGCCCGCCGCCTCGGCCTCGCCCAGCATCCAGACGAGGGCCACGTTCGACAGCGGGCGCGCGGGGCGGTAGCCCTCGAGGTGCCCGCCCACGTCGCCGTGGGAGCCCCGGAACCACACCTGCTGCACGTCGCCCGAGGCCGCCTTCTCCTCCGGCACGTCCCAGAGCACGGGCTCGTAGACGTCGCGCGTCTCGTCGATGGCGAGCGCGTGCTGCGCCACGCGCGTCGAGGGGCCGAGGGCGTGCGAATGGTAGGGGTGCGGCAGCGGCATGAAACGCCAGAGCACCGGCCAGCGGATGCCGAGCGCGCGCACCGTGTCGTAGACGCCGAGAAAGTTCACCGCCGGGTAGGCATGGCAGCGCGCCGCCTTGAGCGCCTTCGCCGCCGCGCTGTCGGGCGCCTCGCGGTAGAGGCGATAGACCCGGTCGAGCGTCTCCTCGTCGATCTGCGCCTCGCGCAGGAGGCCCATCTTGTCGATCAGCCCGGCGAGCGAGCGGACGGCATAGGCCCCGCGCGAATAGCCCATGAGCACGATCCGGTCGCCAGGCCGGTAGTTCCGCGCGAGGAACAGGTAGGCCCGGCGGATCTGCCGGTTGATGCCGATGCCGGCCATGACCTCGTGCGCGCGGCGGATGCCCCGCCACTGGATGCCGGGCTCGTAGTAGACGGTGACGTTGGCGCTGTCGGGCAGTTCCGACAGGAGGCGGTAGGTCAGCCCGATATTGGTCTCGCAGCCGGGCCGGAGCGAGGACATGGTGCCGTCGAGGAGAACGACATGGACATGGGCGGGCCGCACCTGCGGCAGCCGCGGCGGGCGCGAGCGATACCCGGCGAGCCGGGTCCAGAGACCGCTACTCCGCCGCAATCCTCCCGTCTCCCTCGTTCAGCATCGCCCAGACGCGCGACGGCGTGAAGGGCATGTCCACCTGCCTGAGGCCCAGCGGCCAGAGCGCGTCCTGCACCGCGTTCGCGACAGCGGCCAGCGCGCCGACCGTCCCCGCCTCGCCGCAGCCCTTCATGCCGAGCGGGTTCATGATCGAGGGGACGGGTTCGGTGTGGAAGGCGACGAAGGGCATGTCCTCGGCGCGCGGCATCCCGTAGTCCATGAAGGTCGCGGTCAGCAGCTGCCCGTTCTCGTCGTAGACCACGCGCTCGGTGATCGCCTGGCCGATGCCCTGCGCGACGCCGCCATGGACCTGCCCCTCGGCCAGCATCGGGTTCATCAGGTTGCCGAAATCGTCCACGACCGTGTAGCGGACGACGCGGGTGTCGCCGGTCTCGCGGTCGATCTCCACCTCGGCGACGTGGCAGCCGTTGGGGTAGGAGCGGCCCGGCAGCTTCTCGTGTTTGGTGACCCGGGCGAGGTCGGCCTTGCCCACGGCGCGCGCGCGGCCCGCAGCCTCCAGCAGCGTGACGACGACGTTCGAGCCGGGCGCGCGGAACACGCCTTCCTCCGCGTCGAAGCTCATGTCCCTCGTGTCCATCTCGCCCTCGAGAAAGGCCGTCAGACCCGAGATAAGCGCGTCGCCCGCCGAGCGCATCGCCATTCCCTGCACCGTGACCGAGCGTGATCCGCCCGTGCCGCCGCCGGTCTTGATGAGGTCGCTGTCGCCCTGCACGACCTCGATCGTTTCGAGCGGCAGGCCCGTCTGGTCGTGGAGAAGCTGGGCGAAGACCGTCTCGTGGCCCTGCCCGTTCGACTGCGTGCCGACATAGACACGGGCGCCCGTCTCGGTCAGCTCGATCGTCGCCGTCTCGTCGGGATCGCCGAGGATCGACTCGATGTAGTAGCAGACCCCGAGCCCGCGCAGCCTGCCCTGCGCATGGGACGCCCCGCGCCGGGTCTCGAAGCCCGCGAGGTCCGCCTCCCGCGCGGCGCGATCGAGCAGCTTGGGGAAGTTGCCCACGTCGTAGAGCTCGCCCGTTGCGGACTTGTAGGGAAACTGCCCCGGCTTGATGAAGTTGCGGCGGCGGAGATCGAGGGGATCGACCCCCAGCTCGCGGGCGGCGAAGTCCATGGCACGCTCGAGCGCGTAGATCGCCTCGGGCCGGCCCGCGCCGCGGTAGGCGTCGACCTGCGTGGTGTTGGTGTAGATGCCGCGGTTGCGGAAGAACACCTTCTGGATGTCGTAGGTCCCGGTCAGGACCTTGGCGAAGAGCGCGGACTGGATGTTCTGCCCGAACTGCGAGTTGTAGGCCCCGAGGTTCGACAGGCTGTCGACCTTGTAGGCGGTGAGCCGGTAATCCGCGTCGAACCCGAGCGTGCAGGTCACGTCGAGGTCGCGGCCCGCGTTGTCGGAGAGCATGGACTCGGTCCGCTCGCCGATCCAGTGGACGGGGCGTCCCGTCTCGCGCGCGGCGAGGGCCACGAGGAAATGCTCGGGATAGCGCATCGACTTCATTCCGAAGCCGCCGCCGACGTCGGGGTTCGTCACTCGCACGTCCGCCTCGGACAGGCGGAACCAGGCCACGAGGTCGTCCTTGTGGCCCCAGACGCCCTGCCCGTTGATCGCGACGTGGAGCCGCCCGTTCTCGACCTCGGCGAAGCATCCGCGCGGCTCGAGGCTGTTGACGATCACCCGGTTGTCGTGGGTCGTCAGCGTCACGACGTGGGCCGAGGCCTTCAGCGCCGCCTCCGTCGCCTCCTCGTCGCCATGGGCCCAGTCGTAGGCGACGTTGCCGGGCGCCGCCTCGTGCAGCGTCTCGCCGCCCGGCGCGATGTCGAGCTTCACGGGCAGGTCGTCGATGTCGAAGACGATGAGTTCGGCGGCGTCCCGCGCCTCGGCCAGCGTCTCGGCCACGACGAAGGCCAAGGGCTCGCCGACGTGGCGGACGCGGCCTTCGGCGAGGATCGGGCGCACGGGGGCGGCCCCCTTGGTACCGTCGCGGTTCGGCACGGTCGAGCCCTTCATGGAATTGCGCAAGCCCCGCTCGGCCAGGTCGGCGGCGGTGTAGACCGCGACGACGCCGGGCGCCTCGCGCGCGTCCTCGACATGGAGCGCGGTCAGCCGCCCGTGCGCGACCGGGCTGCGCAGGACGAAGCACCGCAGGCTGTTCTCGGGCACGGTGTCGTCGATGTAGCGCCCGCGCCCGGTCAGGAAGCGGGTGTCCTCGAGGCGTTTCACCGGTTGGCTGGAGCCGAATTTCGTCATGTCCCGCATCCCTCTGTGCACGCTGTCCGTCAGGTCGGGACCTTAGGCTCGGGGGCGTCGGTGTCCAGTGCGAACATGGCTCAGCCGAGCCTCCGGACGGTGGCCAGACGCAGGCCGCCATAGCCGTTGAAGCGCGTCACGGTCGCGGTAGAATAGGCCCCCATGCCGTGCAGGAGGAGGTAGTCGCCCTCGGCCAGATCGGCGGGCATCGGCACCTCGCCCGGGATGCGGTCCAGGCTGTCGCAGGTCGGCCCCCAGAGGGTGCGGGGCGCGGGCACGCCCCGCCGCGCGCGGCCCTCGGGCGAAATAACCTCGATCCGGTCGGTCATGCCCATCAGCGGCTGTTCCGCGAGCGCACCGTAGATGCCGTCGTTGAGGTAGACATGGCCCGCGTCCCGCAGCGACTTGACCCGGAGCGCGAGCGAGACCGCCTCGGCCGCCAGCGCGCGCCCCGGCTCGCAGAGGAGCGCGGGGGCCGAGGCGCCGAACGCCACGCGCGTGGCCTCCGCGATGCCGTCGAAGATCGCCCCGAGCGGCGGCGCCTCGGCCCGCATCCGGCGCGAGGGGAAGCCGCCGCCGACGTTGAGCCGCGCGAGCGTCACGCCCGCCGCCGCCGCGATCCGCGCCGCCTCGGCGATGTAGGAGGACCAGGCGGCGGGGTCGGTGCATTGCGTGCCGGGGTGGAAGGTCAGCGCCGGCGCGAAGCCCGCCTTCGCGGCGCGCGACAGGAGCGCGACCGCCGCCTCCGGCGCCGCGCCGAACTTCGACCCGAAATCGTAGGCCGCGCCCGCCACCGGCAGCTTGAAGCGCACCGCGACCTCGGTGCCCTCGGGCAGACCGGCGGCGGCCAGCTTCTCCAGCTCGCCCGGCGCGTCCACCGACCAGCTCGCCACGCCCGCCTCCCGCGCCATCGCGATCTCGGCCACCGAGCGCACGGGGTTGTTGTAGTGCAGCACCGCCTCCGGCATCCGGCTGCGCACCAGCGCGATCTCGGCGGGCGACGCCACGTCGAAGGCCCCGATCCCCGCCCGGCCGAGATTGTCGAGCACGACCTCCGCCGGGTTCGCCTTGACCGCGTAGGTGACGAGGCCGGGGAACTCCGCCACGAAGCGGCGGGCCGTTTCCTGCAAGACCTCGGGCGAGAGGAAGAGCACGGGATCGTCCGGCGCCTCCGCCACCAGGTAGCTCATGGGCGTGACGTGTAGGGCCCGGGTCACGGTCATCGCGCTTCCTCCGGTTGAACTGCTCGCCACTTCAGGATGACGCGGCTTTCCGGCGGTTTCATTGGTCAGTTTGGTTGATCCGTGGTATTCCGTAGCGAAATTGACGAGATCACGGGCAATCCGCTGTATGGACGAGACCGACCAGGCGATCCTGAGGCTGCTGGCGGGCGATGCGCGCCTGTCCGTGTCGGTGATGTCCCGCCGCCTCGGGGTGGCGCGCTCGACCCTACAGGCGCGGCTCGAGCGGCTGGAGACCACCGGCGTGATCGCGGGCTACACGCTCCGCCTCGGCGCCGCCGCGCGCGCCGGGCGCATCCGCGCCTCGGTCCTCCTGACGATCGAGCCGAGGGCGCAGGCGGGCGTCCTGTCCCGCCTGCGCGCCATCGACGCGGTGGAGCGCATCCACACCACCTCCGGCCGTGTCGATCTCCTGCTGGAAGTGGCGGCGGAGACGACCTCCGCCCTCGACGCCGTGCTCGACCGGATCGGCGGCATCGACGGCGTCAGGGGCTCGGAAAGCCTCATCCACCTCTCGACCAAGCTCGACCGCAGCCTCTAGCCCTCAGGCGAAGTCCAGCACGCCGGTATCGGTCATCTCCCCGATCCGTGCCGCCGGGAAGCCCGCCTCGCGGAGCGCCGCGACCAGCGCCTCGGCCCGCCCCGCAGGCACCGCCGCCAGAAGCCCGCCCGCCGTCTGCGGGTCGAAGACCAGCGCGCCCCGGGGCGTCCCGGGCACCGTCGCCACGGCGGCCAGCGCCGACCGGTTCTGCGGCTCGAGCGTCGAGCGGATGCCCCGCGCCGCAAGCGCCTCCGCCCCGGGCAGGAGCGGCAGCGCATCCAGCGCCACCCGGGCCCCCGTCCCCGAGGCCGCGCAGATGTTCCAAAGGTGCCCGGCGAGGCCGAAGCCCGTCACGTCCGTCATCGCCCGCGCCTCCGGCGCGAGGAGGCGCGCCGCCGCCCCCTGCGGAGCGCACATCGCCTCCCAGGCGGCGACGACATCCTCCCCCCGCGCGGCCGCCTGCATCTCGGCGGCGAGGACCGCGCCCGAGCCCAGCGCCTTCGTCAGGATCAGCGCGTCGCCCGGCCGGGCCCCCTGCAGCGTCACCGCCGCGCCCTCGAGGAGGCCGGTCACGGTGAACCCCACCGTCAGCTCCGCCCCCGCCGAGGAATGCCCGCCGAGCACCGCCGCCCCCTCCGCGGCGAAGACATCCGCCGCCGCGCCCATCACCTCCTCGAGCCAGCGGCCCTGGAGCCGCGCCTCCATCCGCGGCAGGATGACGGTGGCGAGCGCGGCCTGCGGCACGGCGCCCATCGCCCAGACATCGCCGAGCGCGTGGATCGCCGCCACCCGCGCCACCAGCGCCGGGTCGAGCGCGAAGGCGCGGATATGGTCGGTCGAGACGACCTGCCGCGCGTCCCCGAACCTCAGGAGCGCCGCGTCGTCGCCCGGCAGGCGTTCGGCGTCGTCGCGCGCCGCGCCGCCCAGCCCCGCGATCACCCCCGAAAGCGCGCCGGACCCCAGCTTCGCCCCGCACCCGCCGCAGGGCGCGGGGCCCGCCAGTTCGGCCGCCACGCCCTTCGCGGCCCCTTTCGGAGCGGGTGGCCGCGCCATCGCCGGCAGGTCGCGGAACCGCTCCATGAAGCGGGCGTCGATCCGGTCCTTCCAGCGCCAGAGGGCGGGACCGGCAAGCGCGACGCCGCCCCGCTCGGCCACGGCGCTCCTCTCGCCGATGGAGACGAGCTTCAGGAAATCCCGCTGCGGGCGGAAGAGACGCCGCTGCCGCCCGGTCAGATCGGCGGCGATGTTGTGCGCGAGGACCGGCGCCGCGCGGACCGCGTAGACGCCCACCTTGGGCCGCGGGTCGGGCGCGAAATGCGCGCAGTCCCCCGCGGCGTAGATGCGCGGGTCGCTGACGGAGCGCAGCGAGCCGTCCGTCACCACGTAGCCGTCCCGCGTCTCGAGCCCCGATCGGGCGAGCCAGTCCTGCGGCCACGCGCCCGCCGCGCCGATGGTCACGTCCGCCGCCAGCCGCCGCCCGCTGTCCAGGCGCACGTGGTCCGGGCCCACTTCGGCGGGCGCGTCGTGCTCGATGCAGGCGATCCCCCGGCCCGCCAGCGCCGCCATCAGCCGCCGCCGCGCCGCGGGCGCCACGCCCGCGAGGATGCGCCCCCGGTCCACCAGCGAGACCGCGCCCGCCCGCCCGAGCCCGCGCAGCCGGTGGGCGCAGGCCATGGCGAGCTCCGCCCCCGCCACGCCGCCCCCGAGGACCGCGACGGAGATCTCGCCGCGCCCCCGCACCACCTCCGCCCAGCGGTCGGCGAAGCGCCCGAGCGGCTTGGCGGCCAGCCCGTGTCCGGCGAAGCCCGGCAGCTCCGGCATGTCCGAGGTGATGCCGATGTCGAGCGACAGGATGTCGTAGCCGAGCCGCCGCCCCGAGCCGAGCGTCACCTCCCGCACCCCCGGATCGAGCGCCACCGCCCGCCCCTCGACGAAACGCGCGCCCGCGAAACGCGCCAGCCGCACGAGGTCGATCTCCAGCGCCTCGCGCCCGTAATGCCCCGCCACGTATCCGGGCAGCATCCCCGTGTAGGGCGCGCTCGGCCCCGGGTTCACCAGCGTCAGCCGCGCCCCCGGCACGGGCCGCATCCCCCAGCGCCGGAGGACGAGCGCGTGCGCGTGCCCGCCCCCCACCAGCAGCACCTCGCGGACGATCGGCGCCTCGATCATGCCTCGCTCCATCCGCCCGCGAAGGGGTCGTCGTCGTAGCCGACGCCGGTCAGGAACAATCCGTCGGGCGGCGCCACCGGCCCGCACTCCGCGCGGTTCGCGGCCGCGAGCGCCTCGGCCACGCGGACGGGCGCCCAGGCCCCTGCGCCGACCCGCTCCAGCGTGCCGACGATCGAGCGCACCTGGTTGTGCAGGAAGGACCGCGCCGCCAGATGGAAGCGGATCTCCCGCCCGTTCGGCAGCGCCACCTCCTCGATCTCCAGCCTGTCGAGCGTCTTCACCGGGCTCTTCGCCTGGCAGATCGAGGCGCGGAACGTGGTGAAGTCGTGCCGTCCGACCAGGTGCGCCGCCGCCTCCCGCATCGCGCCGACGTCGAGCGCGCCGCGCACCGGCCAGGCCCGCCCCGCGTCATGCACGAGCGGCGCGCGGCGGCAAATCACCCGGTAGGTGTAGCGCCGCTCCACCGCCGAGAAGCGCGCGTGCCAGCCCTCGGGCGCCACCGCGCAGGCGACGACGGCCACGGGGCGCGGCTTCAGGTGCCAGTTCAGCGCCTCGGCCAGCCGGAACGGCGCCCAGTCCCTCGCGAGATCCGCCTGCGCCACCTGCCCGGTCGCATGCACCCCCGCATCCGTCCGTCCCGCCGCCGCGACCGACGGCACGTCCGGCTCGAGCGCCGCCAGCGCCGCCTCCAGCGCGCCCTGAACCGAGGGCTCGTCGGCCTGCCGCTGCCAGCCCGCGAAGGGGCGTCCGTCGTATTCGAGCTTCAGGGCATGGCGCGGCATGGGCGTCCGGCTAACCCATCCCGCCGCCCCGGGCAATGCGTCACCCCTGCCATTCATCTTTCTCCAAATACGCCCTTCGCGCATCCGCGCG
>NZ_JBQLZP010000119.1:0-2599 GCF_052168335.1 Roseicyclus sp.
CAGGTGGCCCATCGAGGCCTCGAGCACGTCGCGCGTGATCCGGACGTTGCGGATCGACTGGCGCTTGACCTGGACCTTGTAGTCCTCGAGCGGGACGGGCATCGCGCCGTAGTATTCCGACTGCGACAGCGCGTCGAGCGCGCGCGCCTTGCCGCTGTCGGTGAGCTGGTAGCCCATCTCGTTGCCGGAGGTGGCGTGCAGCGTGCCGGTCGCCTGCATCAGACCCATCTCGCGGAGCATGTCGATCAGCTCCTGCGCCAGCGGCGTCGGCAGGCAGACGGCGGCGGCGATGTCCGAGGCATTCTCGACGTTCTTGCGGAAGACCGTCTTCAGCATGATGTCGCGCATCATGACGACGGTGAGGCCCGTGTCCTTCAGCTTCCGCAGCGGCGGCGGCGCGAAGCTTTCGGGAAGTCCGGCTTGGGTGTTCATGGCGGTTTCGATCCCCGTTCGTGGAGCAGGGGGAACCTGTCCGCCGAATGGGGCGAATTCACGGCGGGGTCGCGGAGATTCCCCGGCTCCGCCGCGCGGTCCGCAGAAGCCTCGGAAACCTCAGAAACCCGAGGAGAAGCCCATCGCCAGGTAGATCACCAGCGCGCCCGCCAGCGCCACGCCCATCGGGAAGAGCTTGCCCGCCTCCCACGAGGCCCATTCCGCCGTGGCCCGGCGTACCGCCGGAACCCGGCCCGCGCCGCGGTGCGTGATCCACGCGGCGATCAGCACCATGGAGAAGAGCATCAGGAAGAACAGGTAGTCGCCCGGCGCGATGAAGGGCGCCATGGCGGCCGCGAACTTGCTGTCGCCCGCCCCGGCGAGGCCGAGCGAGGTGATGATGAAGCCCGCGATCAGCACCACGACCAGTTGCAGGAGACGGAAGCCGTAGTCGCCGAGCGGCATCACCATGAGGCCCGCGCCGAGGAACACCGCGAGCAGCGCGAGCACCGCGACGTTCGGGATGCGCATCTCGCGCAGGTCGGTCAGCGCGACCCAGACGCAGATCGGCAGCGCGAGAGGCAGGAACCACAGGGCCTCGGTGAAGGTAAGCGACAACGGCATGGGAATCAGACCTCCGAATCCAGGGCGCGGAGCGCGCGCACCGCCGCCTCGAAATGCTGGGGATGGGCGTCGATGGCTTCGGACAGCAGGTTGCGCCCGGTCGACACGTCGCCCTGCCGGATCGCCGCGAGCGCGGCGGTGTGCAGGAGCTGCGCACGCTCGATCTGCGTCATGCGCACGAGCGGAAGCTGGTAGTTCCCCTGCGCCGCCCGCGCGAGCACGAGGTTGTTCTTGGCTGTGAAGAGGTCGGGGTCGTAGGAGATGGCCTCGAGGAACAGCTCCTCGGCGCCCGAATGGTCGCCACGCGTCAGCCGCGAGAAGCCCCAGTTGTTCAGGACCCCCGCGGGCCGCGTCGTCAGGCCCGCCGCCGTCTCGTAGAAGCTCTCGGCGCGGTTCCACTCGCGGTTCGAATCCGCCACCATCGCCTCGAGCCGGTAGCGCTCGAAGGTCTCGAGCGTCGGCGGGATCAGGTCGAGCTGCGCCTCCGCCGCATCCCAGTCGCCGTTGCGGATCAGCGCGTCGGCGTAGTCCAGGCGATCCTGGTGGGTCGACTGCGGATCGGCGACGATGCCTTCCCAGATGGGCAAGGCCTCGGTGGCGCGGCCGGCGCGCACGAGGCTCGCGGCCAGGCCGCGCTGGAGGTCGATGCGGCCCGGCTGCTCCTCGACGGAGCGGCGGAAGTAGGCCACGGCCTCGTCGGGGGAGGCGGCGTTCAGCATCACCTCGTTGAGGTTCGTGGCGTCGATGACGTTGAGGGGGTCGAGAGCGCGGTCGACGTCGGGACGGGTGCCCTGACCGCAGGCGGCGAGGGCGGCAACGGCCGCAAGCGCCGGAAGACTCCGGAAAACACGGGACATTTTCTGCCTCATCTCTGCTCGTCCGTCTTCATACCTGCCGCGCGAGGAGCTCGTAGACGCCGGGCCCGCGACGGATCAGGTCGAAACGGAATTCGTTATTGTCGTCAACATATACGGAATCCTCCTGCCGCGCGATAGCCAGCCGCAGGTTCTCGCGGATCGCGTCCGTTCGGCCACTGTCGATGGCGAACGCGGTCTGGAAGACCAGCCTCGCCTCGCCGTATTCGCCCTGTTCCATCAGCACCACCCCGAGATTGTTGAGCGCCGGCACGAATTCCCCGTCCTCCTCGAGCGCCTGGCGCAGAAGCGCCTCGGCCTGCCCGATCCTCCCGAGCCGGAGGTTCGCCGAGCCGAGCGCCGACAGGACATCGACGTTCAGCCCGAGCTGGCCCGCGGCGCGATAGTAGGCCCGCAGAGCCAGCTCGTACTCGCCCGCGTCCATGAGGCGATGACCGACGATCAGCCCGTCCACCGAGGCCGCGTCCGTATCGAGGCCCGGCGCCACCGGGTCGGTCAGGCCGAGCGGGCCCTGCGGCGTGCAGGCCCCCGCAAGGACGAGGGCGGCGAGCAACAGCGCGGAACGGGAGACGGCGGGCGCGTGCCTCATGGCGCGGACATTCCCCTCGGGGTGGCTGCTCGGGCGGGGCCGGTTGGTCCGGCCCTCGCGCGTCGGGGTGCTTCGCCGC
>NZ_JBQLZP010000120.1:0-1641 GCF_052168335.1 Roseicyclus sp.
GGCGATATCGACGCCGCCCAGGTCCTTGCCGTAGCGCCGCCGGAGGAAGCTCGGCGCGCCCGAGAACACGTTCTCGAAGCTCAGGCCCTTCAGATCCGTCCGCGTGAGCGCCACGTCGATCTCGTTCTTCGCGTCCTCGAGGGCCATTTTCGCGTCTCCCGTCTGGTCCTGCCCCGCCGTGCCGCTACCTGCGACGAAACGCAAGGGGCGACGCGCGCCTTGTCCGTGGCGGAGGCTTCGGGCATGGACGGGGCGAAGCCGGAAACGAGGCAGGCGATGCAGGAAACAAGAGAACCCGACGCGGAACTGCGCGCGGCCTTCCTCGAGGGGATGAGCCGGGCGGCGGCCTCCGTCTCGGTCGTCACGACGGACGGACCCGCGGGACGCGGCGGCGTCACCGTCTCGGCGATGACCCCGATCTCGGCGGACGGGCCGCGGCCGACGATGCTGACCTGCCTCAACGCCTCGTCCTCGGCGCTGCCGCTGGTGCTGAAGAACGGATGCTTCTGCATCAACGTGCTCAGGACCGGGCAAACCGAGATCTCGGACGTCTTCTCCTCCCGCCTGCCCGCGCCCGGCGGCGACAAGTTCAACGCCGTCGAGACCGAGGCGATGGCCACCGGCGCGCCGCGCATCAAGGGCGTCCTCGTCAGCTTCGACTGCCGGCTGATCTCGGCCGAGAAGATCGGCACGCACCACATCTGCATCGGCGAGGTGGCCGCCGTCGACACCGCGCACGAGGGCGAGCCGCTGCTCTACGGTCTGAGGAAATACCTCCGCCCCGAGGAGCACTAGGCCGGCTGCGACGTTTCCACGAGGCGGGCGAAGATGCTCGCGCCGATGGGGGCGATTGCGTCGTTGAAGTCGAATTCCGGGTGGTGCAGCCCCGCCCACGGCCCCGCGCCGACGAAGAGATAGGCGCCGGGCCGCTCCTGCAGCATGTAGGCGAAATCCTCCGCCCCCATCTCGCGTCCGGCCTGCGGATCGACAAGGTCCGTGCCCACGACCTCGCCCGCGACGCGGGCCGCGAAGGCGGCGGCCTCGGCATCGTTGATCGTGGCCGGATAGCCCACCTCGTAGTCGAGCCGCGCGGTAACGCCGAAGGCCGCGCCCGTGCCGGTCACGATCTCCTCCATCCGCCGCATCACCATGGCCTGCACCGCCGGGTCGAAGCTCCGCACGGTTCCGTTGATGTAGGCGCGGTCGGGGATGACGTTGTCGGTGGTGCCCGCGTGGATCTGCGTGACCGAGATCACCAGGTCGTCGAGCGCGTAGTTGTTGCGCGAGACGATGGTGGGCATCGCCTGCGCGATGGCGAGCGCGGGGGGGATCGGGTCCACCGTCTCGTGCGGCATGGCGCCGTGGCCGCCCTTGCCCTCGACATGGACGTGGAACGTGTCGACCGCCGCCATGATCGGCCCCGGCGTCGTCAGGATGCGCCCCTCGTCGAGGCCCGGCACGTTGTGCAGCGCGAAGACCCGTCCGATCCCGAAACGCTCCATCAGCCCCTCGCGGCACATGACCTCGGCGCCGCCGCCATGCTCCTCCGCCGGCTGGAAGATCAGCGCGACGCGACCCGCGAAGTTGCGGGTCTCGGCGAGATACTTGGCCGCCCCGAGCAGCATCGCGGTGTGCCCGTCA
>NZ_JBQLZP010000121.1:0-14017 GCF_052168335.1 Roseicyclus sp.
GCCGAAGCCGGAAATCGCGCAATAGATCAGGTCGGGGCGGACGCGGCGCAGATCCTCCTCGCCCGCGCCGAGCTTCTCGGCGACGCCGGGGCGGAAGTTCTGGATGAACACGTCCGCCGTCGCCACGAGGTCGTGGAGCGTCGCGCGGTCCTCGGGTTTCGAGGTGTCGAGGGCGATGGAGCGCTTGTTGCGGTTGTAGGTCTGGTAGTGCGGCGAGTAGAGCCCGCCCTTGAAGGCGCGGAACGGGTCGCCCGTGCCCGGCCGCTCCACCTTGATGACATCCGCGCCGAGATCGGCGAGGTGCATCCCTGCCGCCGGCCCCGTGATGTAGGTGCCGAGCTCGACGACGCGGAAATCCTTGAGGATCTTGACCATCCGGCTCACTCCGCCGCGTGTTTCTTCGAGGACTTGCCATCGTAGCCGATGGCGAGGTCCGCCTTGTGGGACATGATGAACCCGATGGAGCGCCGCGCCTCCTCGAAGAGATGCGCCGAAAGGCCCGCCGCGCGGGCCAGCAGCGGCACCGCCTTCATCGCGCCCGCGGGCCAGCCTGCGTCGAGCATGCAGGCGGGGATCGCACCCGAGACGTTCACGGGCAAGGGCCGCTCGACGATGCGCGTCGCGTGGGCGCCGAGCAGGCGCAGCGCCTCGACATGGCGCCCCGCGAGGCCGAGCTCGTCCGCGATGGCGAGAAGCCGGTCCGCCCGCGGGTCGCCCGCGCTGTGCTGCGGATGCCCGAGGCCCGCGACCTTCATGCGGCGCGCCTTGTGCTCCTCGAGGCTGGCGATCACGGTCGCCTCGAGATCGCCGTCGCCCGCCCGCTCCACGAGATCGACGAGGTAGCGGCCGGCCGCCTCCGAACTGCCGGCGACGACGCTGCCCATCCCCAGAAGTCCCGCCGCCATGGCCCCCTGCCAGGCATCCGGCCCCGCGGCGAGCGTCATGCGCGCGGCCTGCACCGACGGCACGAGCCCATGCTCCGCGATGGCGACGAGGCAGGCGTCGGTCATGTCGCGCTGCGCGGCGGTGGGTTTCTCGCCGATGACGAGCAGCCAGAAGTAGTCGGTGAAGCCGATGCGGCCGATCAGTTCGTCGCAGAGATCGAGGCCGCGGACCGTGATGCTTTCGGCATCCGACGTCGCGATGGCGGTGAAGGCCTGGTCCTGTTTGCCGATGCGCATGACGCCTTCCTTTTCGCTAGTCGAAAATTTTTCCTCTTGCCGAAAAGTATGGAGCGACCTACCGTCCCGTCAAGACGCAATCTGCCCCGGGCCTCGACCGGGGCGGGGACGGGGACGGCCCGAGGGGAGGGACACGCGGATGCGCGACATCAACCAGTTCACCATCACCGAGGCGGTGAAGAAGTCCTTCCGGACCGAGGAAGGCAGCCGTTTCGAGCAGCTTCTCCACGGGCTGATCGACCACCTGCACGACTTCACGCGCGAGCAGCAGGTCACCCACGAGGAATGGATGCGGGTGCTGATGTTCCTCTACGACTGCGGACAGATCTCCACGCCCGAGCGGCACGAGTTCATCCTGCTGTCCGACGTGCTGGGCTGGTCGGCGCTGGTGGACATGATCAACACGCGCGGCGGCGCCACGGAAGGCTCGAACCTCGGGCCCTTCTACCTCGACGACGCGCCGCGGAAGCCGCTCGGCTCGGACATCTCCGACGGGCGCGACGGCGTCACGATTCTCGTGCACGGAAAGGTCACGGACTCGCTTCACAACCCGCTGCCCGGCGCCATCGTGGACACCTGGCAGGCCGACGGCTCGGGCACCTACCCGATCCAGGAGCAGGCCCAGGGCCAGGACAAGATGGACCTGCGCGGCGTCTTCGAGGCGGACGCGTCGGGCCGCTACTGGTACACGACCGTGCTGCCCAAGCCCTACACCGTGCCCTATGACGGCCCGGTGGGCGAGCTTCTGCGGGCGGGCAACCGGCACGCGTGGCGACCCGCGCACCTCCACTACATCGTCCGTCATCCGGGCATGGCCGCGATCACCACCGAGGTGTTCTTCGAGAAGATGGACTACCTCGAGAACGACGCGGTCTTCGGTGTCCGCAAGTCGCTGGTGGCGAAGGTCTCGCCGGCGAAGGACGTCGACGCGCTCGGCTACGAAGTCGCGGCGAAGCCCGACGCCGTCGTGGAATTCGACTTCATCCTCGCACCCGAGAGCTGAGACGGGCATGGCGGGAGGCGCGCGTCCGGCGGAGTTCGTGGAGGCGCTGGCCAACGGGCTCGCCATCCTCGAGGCCTTCGACGCCGGGCACCCGGAGATGACGCTGTCGGAGGTGGCGCGGCGCGTGGGCCTCTCGCCCGCCACCGCCCGCCGATCGCTCATCACGCTCTCGGAACTCGGGTATGTCGGCCAGGAGGGCAAGCGCTTCCACCTGAAGCCCAGGATCATGACGCTGGGCTCGGCCTTCTACTTCTCGGCGCGGGTGGACGAGCTTCTCCAGCCCGACCTGCGCGAGCTGGTGAACCGCTTCGGCGACGCCTCCTCGGTGGGCGCGCTCGACCGGACGGACGTGATCTACGTGGCCCATGTTTCGGTCCAGCGCGCCCGTCGCGCGGCGGCGGTCATCGGCGCGCGCTACCCGGCCTACGCGACCTCGATGGGCCGGGTGCTCCTCGCCGGGCTGGGCGACGACGAACTCGACCGCCGCCTCGCCGCGACGGAGTTCCGGGCGCTGACCTCGAGGACCTGCACCGATCCCTGCCGGATCCGCGAGGAGGTGCTGGCCGTCCGCGCCCAGGGCTACGCCACCACCGTCGACCAGCTCGACTACGGCATCACCGCGCTCGCCGTGCAGATCCGGGACGCGGGCGGCCGCACCGTCGCGGCGCTCAATTCCTCGGGCTACACCGGTGTCGTCACCCCCGAGAGCCTGATCGCCGAACGCCTGCCCGCCCTGCGCGAGGCCGCGTCCCACATCGCCCACGAGATCGTCAGATACCCCGTCCTCCAGTCCGTGCTGGGGAGCTGACGGGACAGAACCAGAGGGAGGAGAGACACCCATGTGCAGACTTTGCGCGCCCACGACACCCGCGGCCCGCTGCCCGAGCTTCGGGCACATCTTCCGCGCACCCGCCGGCGAGACCTCGAGCGGCGCGCAGGCCGCGGCGGCGGCGCGGACCAACATCACGGCGGCCTCGCTGCCGCAGCTCTCGGGACAGGACGGCGTGCGCATCCTCATCAAGGGCGGCGTGGTCATGTCGGTCGATCCCGACGTGGGCAACTTCGCGAAGGGCGACGTGCTGATCGAGGGCACGAAGATCGTCGCCGTCGGCCGCGACATCGAGGCCGCGGACGCCCACGTGATCGACGCGGCGGGCAAGATCGTGATGCCGGGCTTCATCGACACGCACCACCACCAGTTCGAGACGGGACTGCGCTCCACCCTGTCGGACGCCATCGTGGTGAACGACGGCCGGCCCGAGAACGCGCGGAACTACTACGAGGCGATGCTGCTCGGCTTCTCGCAGCACTACCGGCCGCAGGACGTCTACATCAACGAGCTCTACGGCGGGCTCGCCCAGCTCGACGCGGGCGTGACGACGGTGATGGACGTGAGCCAGATCCACCACTCCGCCGAGCATTCCGACGCCGCCATCGAGGGCCTGCGCGACGCGGGCCGGCGCGGCGTCTTCGGCTATTTCGAGGGGTGGTGGGAAGGCAAGGAGCATCCGGGCGGCGCGCGGCGCATCCGCAAGGAGTATTTCAGCTCGGACGACGGGCTCCTCACCATGGTCATGGGCGGCGAGATCTACATCGAGGGCTACGAGGAGATGTGGAAGATCGGGCGCGAGCTCGACCTGCAGATCGCGCTCCACGTCGTCACGACCTTCGGGATGACGCCGACCTTCGACGCGCTCGCGAAACAGGGCATGTTCGGGCCGGACAACATCTTCATCCACATGACCGGCATGACCGACGAGGCCTGGCAGGCGGCGGCGGACGCGGGCGCGCATGTCTCTCTCTCGGTGCCGATCGAGATGCACATGCGCCACGGCGCCCCGCCGATCCAGAAGGCGCTCGACCTCGGCATGTCGATGTCGCTGTCCTCGGACGTCGAGTGCACCATGTCGGCGGACTTCTTCACGCAGATGCGCTCGCTCGTCACGCTCCAGCGGATGCACGCCAACGAGCTTGCGCTCTCGGGGGCCGAGAGCTTCCCCGCCCTCATGCGGACGGCCGACGCGATCCGGCACGCCACCATCGAGGGGGCCAGGGGCCTGCGGCTCGACCACCGGACCGGCAGCCTGACGCCCGGCAAGGAGGCGGACATCATCCTTCTCGACGCCGAGGCGATCAACGTGGCGCCGCTCAACAACGCGGCGGGCGCTGTGGTGACGCTGATGGACCGCACCAACGTCGACACGGTCATGGTCGCGGGCCGCATCCGCAAGTGGCAGGGCCGCCTCCTCGGCCACGACCTCGACAAGCTCCGCCGCGAGCTCGAGGAAAGCCGGGACTACATCTTCGAGAAGGCGGGCGTGCAGCACGACCTCTTCGCCTGACGACATGCGCCGGGCCCCGCCCGCCAAACCGGCGGGCGGGGCCGCCGCCTTTCCCAATTCCCGGGGCCGCTCCCGCGCACGCCCCGACGCCGGAGACCTGACCATGCTCTTTCCCACGTCCCTCGTCGGCTCCTACTGCCAGCCCGACTGGCTGATCGACCGCGAGAAGCTCCGCGGCCAGTTCCCGCCGCGCACCCGCGCGAAGGAGCTCTGGCGCATTCCCGAACCGCTCCTGAAGGAAGCGCAGGACGACGCCACCCGCGTCGCCATCCGCGAGCAGGAGGAGGCGGGCCTCGACATCGTCACCGACGGCGAGATCCGGCGCGAAAGCTACTCGAACCGCTTCGCCACCGCACTCGACGGGCTCGATCTCGACAATTACGGCGAGGTTCTGACCCGCTCGGGCAAGCCGGTGCCGGTGCCGCGCATCGTGGGGCCGATCCGGCGCTCCCACCCGGTCGAGGTGGAGGACCTGAAGTTCCTGCGCGCGCACACGGACCGCAAGGTGAAGATCACGCTTCCCGGCCCCTTCACCATGAGCCAGCAGGCGGTCGACGAACACTACGGCGACCCGGCGGAGGCCGCGATGGCCTACGCCGCCGCCGTCCGCGAGGAAATCGCGGACCTCTTCGCCGCCGGCGCCGACGTGGTGCAGCTCGACGAACCCTGGATGCAGGCCAGGCCCGAACTCGCCGAGGAGTTCGGCCTCGCCGCGCTGAACGCCGCGCTCGAGGGGGCGGCGGGCACCACCGCCGTCCACATCTGCTTCGGCTACGCGGCCATGACGAAGGAACGCCCCGACGGCTATTCCTTCCTGCCGCAGCTCTCCGACTGTCTCTGCGACCAGGTCTCAATCGAGACGGCGCAGGCGAACCTCGACACGAGGGTGCTCGAGACGATCCGCGGCAAGACGGTGATCCTGGGCGTGCTCGACCTTGCCGACATGACGGTGGAGACGCCCGAGATCATCGCCCACCGCATCCGGCGCGCGCTGCCGCATGTCGAAGCCGACAAGGTCGTCGTGGCGCCCGACTGCGGGCTGAAATACCTGCCCCGCGACGTGGCGTTCGGCAAGATGAAGGCGATGGCGGACGGCGCGGCGATCGTCCGGCGCGAGACGGCCTGAGAGGAACCGCGGCAGCGCTCCGCCCCCCACACGCGGCGAAGGGACATGAGCGCGGGGACGGCGGGCGCGATGGCGGGGCGGTGCGCGTGACGCGCCTCATGGCGCGAGAGGGTGGTGGCAGGCCACCGGATGCCCCCCGGCGCGGCCCTCGAGCGCCGGCACCTGCGCCGCGCAGAGGTCCGACGCGTAGGGGCAGCGCGCGCGGAAGGAACAGCCCGAGGGCGGGTTCAGGGGGTCGGGCAGCTCGGTGTCGCGGGCTTCCGGGGCGCGAAGCGGCCGGCCGACGACGGGCGCACTGTCGGCGAGCAGCTTCGTGTAGGGATGGCGCGGCGCGCGGAACACGTCCTCGGCCCGGCCGAGTTCCACCACCGAACCGAAGTAGAGCACCGCGATGCGGTCCGACACCGCCTCGACCACGGCGAGGTCGTGGCTGATGAAGAGGTAGGTGAGCCCGAGCCGCGCCTTGAGATCGGCGAGCAGGTTCAGCACCTGCGCCTGCACCGACACGTCGAGCGCCGAGACCGGCTCGTCGAGGATGAGGATGCGCGCCTCGGCGGCCAGCGCGCGGGCGATGCCGATGCGCTGCGCCTGCCCGCCGGAGAACTCGTGCGGATAGCGGTCGAGGAACTCCTCCCGCAGGGAGACGGTGTCGAAGATCTCGGTGATCCGCGCCCTCCGCCTTTCCGCGTCCATCCCGTGGAGAAGCTTCAGCGGCGCCTCCATGATCTGGCGGATGGTCTTGCGCGGGTTGAGACTGCTGATCGGGTCCTGGAAGACGTACTGGATGCGCCGCCCGAAGACCGCCGGATCGGCGGTGTCGAGCGCGGCGCCCTCGATCTCGATGGTGCCGGTCGTGGGCTCCAGAAGGCCCACGAGCATCCGCGCCAGCGTGGACTTGCCGCAGCCGCTTTCGCCGACGATGCCGAGCGTTTCGCCGGGGCTTACGTCGAGCGTCACCGGGTGGACCGCGCGCACGCCCGGGCGCTCGGGGCCGAAGAGGGTGCGGCCGAGCGGGAAGGTCTTGGACAGATCCCGGAGGCGGAGCGCGGGGGTCATTCGGCGGCCTCCTTCCGGCTCACGGGATGGATGCAGCGGAGCGCGCGCGCGCTCTCCCGCTCGAGCGCGATCTCGCCCGTGCGGCAGGCCTCGGTCGCCCGGTCGCAGCGGGGCGCGAAGGCGCAGCCGGGCGGCAGGTCGTTCACGGGCGGCGGCAGGCCGGGGATCGCCTCGAGCCGCCTGCGCCCGGCCCCCAGTTCCGGCACGCAGGCCATGAGCCGCGCGGTGTAGGGATGGCGGGGGCTGTCGAGAATGTCGCGCGTCGGCCCCTCCTCCACGATGCGCCCGGCATACATGACGGCGACCCGGTCGCAGAGCTGGCCCACCACCCCGAAGTCGTGGGTGATGAACACGATGGCGAGACCCCGCTCGCGCCGGAGGTCGTCGAGGAGCGACAGGATCTGCGCCTGCACGGTCACGTCGAGGGCGGTCGTGGGCTCGTCGGCGATGATCACGTCGGGATCGTTGGCGAGCGCCATGGCGATCCCGACGCGCTGGCGCATGCCGCCCGACATCTCGTGCGGGTAGTCGTTCACGCGGGATGCCGCGTTCGGGATGCGCACGGCCTCGAGCAGCTCGATGGCCTTCCGCCGCCCCTCCTCGCGCGAGATGGCGCGGTGGACCGCGATCGCCTCGATCAACTGGTCGCCGACGCGGTAGAGCGGGTGGAGCGTGGCGAGCGGGTCCTGGAAGATGTAGGCGACCTCCCGCCCGCGGAGCGTGCGCAGGCGCCGGTAGGGCGCGCCGATCAGATCCTCGCCCCGGTAATGCACCGACCCGCCGGTCACGACCCCGGGCGGCGAGGCGACGAGGCCCATGACGCTGAGCGCCGTGACCGACTTGCCCGACCCGCTCTCGCCGATGATGCCGAGGCATTCGCCGGGCTTCACGGCGAGCGACACGCCGCCCACGGCGCGATAGACGCGGTCGCGGACGTGGAACTCCGTCCTGAGCTCGTCGAGCGTCAGGATACCCTCCGTCGCCTGCGGCGCGGCCTCGCGGTCGCGCGCCACCAGCGTCGCGGCCATGGGCCGGTTGAGCGCGCCGGACTTCAGCCGCGGGTCGAGCGCGTCGCGCACCCCGTCGCCGAGGAGGTTGATCGCCATGACGATGACGAGGATCATCAGACCAGGCACGACGGAGGTATGCGGGTTGGTGATGAGCGCCGACCGCGCCTCGCCCAGCATCGAGCCGAGATCGGCCACGGGCGGCTGCGAGCCGAGGCCGAGAAAGCTGAGGCCCGCGGTCTCGAGGATCATCCAGCCGACCGTGGTGGACATCGCGATGACGATGACGGGCAGGACGTTCGGCAGAATCTCCGTCAGGATGATCCGCGCGTCCGACATGCCGGAAAGCCTGGCCGCGTCCACGAATTCCTTGTGCGCGATGCCGACGGTGATGCCCCGGATGTTGCGGGCGAAGAAGGGGATGTTGACGGCCGCGACCGCGATCAGCGCGTTCATCAGGCCCGGGCCCAGCGCCGCCACGATGGCGAGCGCGAGCAGGATGTAGGGAAACGCCATCAGCATGTCGACGCCGCGCATGATGACGTTGTCCGTCCGGCCGCCGTAGTAGCCGGCGACGATGCCGATGGCCGCGCCGATGGTGGCGGCGACGAAGGCCGCGGCGAAGCCCACGGCCAGCGACAGGCGCGTGCCCCACATGAGCCGGGACAGGAGATCGCGGCCGAGGTGGTCGGTGCCGAGGATCGCCCCCTCCGAGAACGGCGGCAGGAAGCGGTTGGCCGTATCGGTCACGTTGGGCGGCTTCAGCGGCAGCACGGGCGTCAGGACCGCGAGGACGACGACGACCGCCATGACGATCAGTCCGCCCAGCGCGAGGCGGTTGCGCGCGAGGAGGCGCAGGAAGCTCACGTCTTGATCCTCGGGTCGAGGAGCGACTGCGCCACGTCGACCACGATGTTGAAGAGCACGTAGCAGGCCGCCACGAAGACGACGCCGCCCTGCACCAGCAGGATGTCTCGCCGGAGGATCGCGTCGACCAGCATCCGGCCGACACCGGGCCACTGGAACACGACCTCGATATAGACCGCGCCCGACAGGACGAAGCCCGCCTGGATGCCGAGAACGGGGATGATCGAGACCATCGCGGCCCGGAGCGCGTGGCGCCAGATCACGCCGCGCTCGGGCACGCCCTTGGCGCGGGCGGTGCGGATGAAGTCCTGCCGCAGCACCTCGAGCATGGCCGAGCGCGACAACCGCGCGACGACGCCCGTGGCCACCACCGACAGCGCGAGCGCGGGCAGCGTCAGGTGCCGGATCAGCGCGAAGAGGTCCCGGTCCCCGTAGATCGGCCACATCCCCGAGACCGGGAAGAGTCGCAGGTTCACCGCGAAGGTGAGGATCATCATCATGCCGAGGAAGAAGGACGGGATGGAGATGCCGAGGAGCACGACGAAGGTGATCGCCTTGTCCGCCGCGCCGTACTGGTTCGCCGCCGAGACGACGCCCGCGACGATCCCGAGGACCGAGCAGAGAACGAAGCTCGTCCCCGCGAGGATCAGCGTCGCGTTGAAGCGCTCGAGCACCTCGTCGAGCACCGGGCGGTTGAGCGCGAAGCTCCGCCCGAAATCGCCCTGGAGCATGTTGGAAAGCCAGATGAAGTACTGCTGCACCAGCGGCTTGTCGAGGCCGAGGTCCTCGTTCAGGCGGGCCACGTTCTCGGGCGTCGCGAAGCTGCCGAGGATGGCTGTCGCCGGGTCGCCGGGGATCAGCGCCATGATCGCGAAGACGATGACCGAGATGCCGAGGAGCACCGGGATCGCCGACAGGAGGCGGCGCAGGATGTAGCGGGTCATGGGCGGGCTCCTGCCGACGGGCACCGGCCTTCGGGGGCGCGCGGATCGTGCCGCGGCGGGGAGATGCCCCCGCCGCGGCCATGCTGTCAGTTCTTCACCACGTCGTCGAGCAGCAGGAAGAACGACGGTTCGAGCTGGAAGTTGCTGACCGCGTCGCTCGTCACCGCGTTCTGCACCCAGTTCGCCACGAAGACCCAGGGCGCGTCCTCCTGCACGATGGCCTGCATCTCGCGGTAGAGCTCGGCCCTGCGGTCCTGGTCGGTGGAGGTGCGGGCCTCCTCCAGCAGCGCGTCGACCTCGGGGTTGGAGTAGTAGCCCGAGTTGAAGCCGCCGTTCTCGGGGAAGGCCTCGGTCCTGAGCGCAAGGTAGGGCAGCGTGTCCGGGTCGTTCGTCATCCACGCCATCTGCGCGGCGTCGGCCTCACCTTCGAGGCCGGGGTTCACGCGGCCGAGGAAGGTGTTCCACTCGTAGGTCTCGATCGTGACGTCGAAGCCCACGGCCTCGAGATCGGCCTGGATCGCGGTGCCCATCGCCACGGGGTCGAGCATCCCCGAGCCGCCTTCCGTGACGTAGAAGGTGATCTCCGGGTTCTCCACGCCCGCCTCGGCCAGCAGCGCACGGGCGCGGTCGGGGTCGTAGGGATAGGGCTCGAGCTCCTCGTTGTAGGCCCAGGGGAAGGCGGGCGGCGTCGGGCCGGCGGCGACCGCGGCGGTGCCCTCGAGCACGTCGTTGACGATCGCCTCCTTGTTGATCGCGTAGTTCGCGGCCTGCCGCACGGCCTGCTCGGTGAAGGGCCCCTCGCGCATGTTGAGGATCAGGAACCAGACATGCGGCCCCGCCTGCTCGACGACATTGAAGCTGTCGCCCTGGAACTCCGACAGGGCGACGGGCGGCACCTCGACCATGAGGTCGATCCCGCCCGAGAGCATCTCGGCCACGCGGGTGTTGGCGTCGGTGATCGGGCGGAAGATGACCGCCTCGAGCTCGGGCGCGCCGTCCCAGTAGTCGGCGTTGCGCTCGATCACGACCGCCTCGTTCGAGCGCCACTCGACGAAGCTGAAAGGTCCGGTGCCGGACGGGTTCCGCCCGAAATCGGCCCCGTGCTCCATCACCGCGGCGGGCGAGACGATGAGGCCGGTCGGATAGGCGAGGTTCGACAGGAAGGGCGCATAGGGCGCGTTCAGCGTGAAGCGCACGGTCATGTCGTCCACCGCCTCGACGCTCTCGACCGCCGAGAAGAAGAAGCTCAGCGGGAAGGGGCCGGTATCGTGGTAGGGGTGATCCTCGTTCAGCATCCGCTCGAAGTTGAAGACCACCGCCTCGGCGTCGAAGGGGCTGCCGTCGTGGAAGCTGACGCCGTCGCGCAGGGTGAAGGTGTAGACCGTGCCGTCCTCCGAGATCTCCCAGTCGGTGGCGAGCGCGGGCTCGACCTCGAGCGTGCCCGAGGCATAGCGCACGAGGCCGTCGTAGACGTTCATCAGGATGCGGAAGTCGTTCACCGCCGTCACCGCATGGGGGTCGAGCGCCTGCGGCTCGGCCACCTGCCCCACCACCAGCACGCCGGGCGGCGTCTGCGCCGCAAGCGGGCCCGGCACCGACAGGGCCAGGGCGAGGGCCGCGCCCCCGGCCAGCGCCGCGCGCCGCGTCAGGTCAAGAATTCTCATGTCGTTCCACCTCTCCTGTCGGGGTTGTCGATATTTTTCACTATAAATTCCATGACGCCAAATTATCATGATAAATGCAAGGCACAGGCAGGGGAGGCTCGCCGGATGACCATTTCCATCCTCGCGATCGATGAAAAAACAGGCCGGATCGGCGGTGCGGCGATGACCGGAAGCCTCTGCGTGGGCGGCTGGGTGCTGCGCGGCACGCCCGAATCGGGCATGTCGGCGAGCCAGGGGACCGCGCCCTCGACGCTCTGGGGCGAGGAGGTTCTGGCGCGGATGCAGGCGGGACGCGCGGCGCGGGACGCCGTCGCGGAGGTGACGGCGCCGGACGCGGGCGGCGCGCACCGCCAGCTCGCGGCGCTCGACCCCAGCGGCGGAACGGGCGCCTTCACCGGGGCCGCGAGCGTCGGCTATGCCGGGGCGCGCGAGGCGCCGGGCGTGGTTGTCTCGGGCAACATGCTCGCCGGTCCGCAGGTGATCGACGCCGCGCTGGAGGGTCTGCAGGCGGCCGCGGCGATGCCGTTCGGCGAACGCCTGATGGCGGCGCTCGCGGCGGCGGCGGCGGCGGGGGGCGACGCGCGCGGCCTCCTCTCGGCCGCCCTCCTCGTCGTCGGCCGCGACGCCCCGCCCCTGACGCTCCGGATCGACCATGCCGCGGACCCCCTCGCGGCGCTGGCCGAGCTCTACCGCGTGGCCCACGCCGAGCCCTACCACGGCTGGACCAAGGTGGTGCCGGTCCTCGACGATCCGATGCGCGCGCCCGCCGCCGACCCGGCCTGAGGCCCGCCTACTCGGCCATGAAGCGGTGCTGGACCTGCGCTTCCTGCGCCTGCATCAGCGCCTCGGCGGTCTCCATGTGGCGGCGCATGATGGCGCGCGCGTCGTCCGCACGGCCATCGCGCAGGGCGGCGATCAGCGCGGTCTGCGAGGCGAGGCCCTTCTCGTAGAGCTCGCGGTTGGGCGGATCATAGAGGCGGCGGTAGACGGTCATGTCCGTCAGGATGCGGCTCATGAAACTCACCACGAAGGCCAAGAGCGCGTTCTCCGAGAAGTTCGCAAGCTTGCGGTGGAAGGCGAGCGAGGCGACGTGCTGGTCGCGCTCCTGCTCGGCGCTTTCCGCGGGTCCGCCGTAGCTCGCCACGATCTCCTCCAGCTGGGCGAGCTGGTCTTCGGTCAGGCGTCCCGCGAGGGAGGCGGCGAGCTCGGGCTCCAGCACACGGCGAAGCTGGTATATGTCGGCGACCGAGAGGTTCCGGAAATAGAAGTAGTTGGCGAGCAGCGCCTTGGCGCGGTCGGCGGTGACCTCGCCGACGAAGCTGCCTCCGCCCGGCCCGGTCCGGGTCTCGATCAGCCCCTGCGCCTCGAGGATGCGCATCGCCTCGCGGATCGTGCTCTTGGCCATGCCGAAGCGCGCGATGAGTTCGGTCTCGCCCGGAAGGCGGTCGCCCTGCCGGAGCTTCTGCTCGACGACCCATTCCTTGATCGCCTCGGCCACACGGACGGGCCGGGACCGGCGCTCGCGCCTGTCCGGCATCGGCGGCCGCTGTCGGGGACCCTTCTCCGGGCGAGGCTCGGTCATGGCGGGTGCGCGGCTCCTTCGGTGTCGGCGCGGTACTGAAACCTGCGTCCTCTCGCCCGCGGTTTCAACCGGCCCGTCAGCGGTGCCCGACCCAGCCGCGGTCGTCGGTGAAGGCGCGGCCGGGCGCGATGCGGGCCGGTTCGTAGCCTTCGGGCAGCGTCTCGAGCGGCGCCAGAGGGCGGGGCGAGGCGGCCAGCACGACATTGCCGGTGCCGCGCGGGCTCAGCGGTCCGCGCACCGCAACCACATGCGGCCAGAGGCGCGTCAGGATCGCGTAGGTCCCGCGCGCCAGCGGGCCGTCGGGCGCGTCGATCAGGTTGACGTAGACCGGCCCGTCGACGATCTCGCGGAGCCGCGCGAAGGTCTCCATCGTCACGAGGTGCGCGGGAACCGAGCCGGAGGAGAAGGCATGCATCACCGCGGCGTCGTACCGGCGGTCCGTCTCGTTGAGGTAGACCCGTCCGTCCGCGTGGACGATGCCGAGCCGCCCACCCGGTGGCGCGTCGCCGGACGCATCGTAGCCGACGCGCGCGATCGTCTCCCCCGCCCAGGGCAGGTGGCGCGTGACCACCTCGGTGATCAGCGGGTCGATCTCGACCGCGACCGCCTCCGCGCCGGGCCGCGACGCGAGGAGCTGCGTCGGCAGCGTGTAGCCGCCCCCGCCGATGAACAGGACCGAGGGCGCTGGGCCGAGGTCTCGCTCCATGCGGTTCCAGATCCAGGCCGTGTAGGGCAGGACGAGCTGCGCCTCTCCTTCCGCCGGCACGGCCCGCTCCGCCGCCTGGCGGGTCCGGTCCGAGTAGAGACTGACCGCGCCGCCGCTCCGCACGACGTCGATGCAGGAGAGCCCGGATTCGTAGCGGCAGACCGGCCCGAGGGCGAGGCTGCCCGCCACCAGCAGCCCCACAGACAGGAGCGGCGCGAAGGACATCGTCGTGGCCGCGCCGTCCCCGTCCGACCCGCGCACGAAGGGCACGCAGAGGAGCGCCGCGGCCGCACAGCCCGCGAAGGTCGCCGCCGACCCGGCGAGCGGCAGCGCGACGAAGCCCGCGAGCACGGCGCCGAGGATCGCGCCGAGCGACCCCGCCGCGAGGACGAGCCCCAGCGACGACCCCTCGCGGCCCGGGCGCGCCTCGACCGCGAGCTTCGCCAGCAGCGGCGAGGGCGCGCTGATCAGGACGGAGGCCGGGAAGAAGGCGACGACGACCGCCACCAGCATCCCCCCCGTGCCGCGCGCGCCGGAGG
>NZ_JBQLZP010000122.1:0-6925 GCF_052168335.1 Roseicyclus sp.
GGAATACTCCGCGCGCATCCTCGACTCCGCGCTCCTGGCCGCGCGGTTGACGGATGCGACCCTCGGCGGCGCCACGGATGACGCGATCAGGAGGGACGAAGCGCGCTATCACCGGCTGCTCGAGCGGATCATGCCGGAGCTGCCGGTGTCGAACGGGGTCTCGGTGACGGACGCCGGGGGCGAGTTGCTCGTCGCCTCGACGGGGCTGCCGGGGCCGGGCGCAGTGGAGGCCGCGCACGACGCGCCCGTCGACGAGTTCGGCGCGCTGTCGATCTCGCAGGATGGCGGCAGACCCACCTTCAGCATCAGCATTCCGCGCTCCGGCAACGGCGCGGAGGACGATTTCCACGGGCGCGTCGTCGTCTCGCTCGACCCATTCCTGGTGGCCCGCGGCCTCGGCACCACGATGCACGAACCGTCGGACGTGCTCTCGCTCCTGCGCGCCGACGGGCATATCCTGGCCTCGACGGGAACCGGCTGGCTCTCGATGCCGCTGGTGCCCGAGACGAGTCCACTGCGCACGGCGATGGCCGAGGGTTCGGAACGCGGGCTCTACCAGGGGCGCGCGATCGGTCTGCGCGAGGGCCTTCCGCTCGGGCGGCGGCTCCTGATCGCCTACCGGCAGGTGGCGGATCTGCAGGTCTACGCCACGGTGTCGCGTCCCTTCGCGGCCATCCTCACGCCGTGGCTCCTGACGATGGCGGGGCTTCTCGGGGTGGGGGTGCCGACCTCGATCGCGCTTGGCCTGCTCGCCATGGTCGAGGCGCGGCGGCGGGCGGCACTCGGCGACAGCGAGGCGGAGTTCCGCGCGGCCTTCGAGAACGCAGCGACCGGAACCGCCCTTCTCGACGCCGCGACGGGGCGCATCCTCAAGGCGAACCGCAGGCTGACCGAGATCTCGGGGCGCGAGCCGTCCGAACTCCTCGAGACGACGCTCGACGCGCTTCTGGAGCCGGTGCCGCAGGACGGCGGGCTCCGAAGGCTGCGACGCCCGGACGGCAGCGCCTGCTGGGTCGAGGTCGGCTCGGCCGCCGTGCCGCGTTCGGCGAAGGGCGCGCCGGGGCTCAGGATCGCCACGGTCCACGACGTCACCGAGCGCGAGGAGGACCGGGAGCGGCAGATGCGCCTGGCCCGCGAGGTCGATCACCGCGCCAAGAACGTTCTGGCCATCGTGCAGGCGCTCCTGCGCCTCGTGCGTGATCCGGCGGCGCGGCGCGCCATGAAGGACGTGGAGGGCCGGGTGCAGGCGCTGGCGCGCGCGCACGAGCTGATGTCGAGCGAGCGCTGGGAGGGTGCGACGCTGGCCAACCTCCTGCGCGACGAACTGGCGGCCTACGGGCGCGGCGCGCAGATCGCGATGGACGGCGCGTCGATACGGATCGCGTCCTCGGCGGCGCAGCCGCTCTCGATGGTGCTGCACGAGCTTGCGACGAACGCCGTCAAGCACGGGGCGTTGTCGGCGCCCAACGGCAGGCTCGAGGTCGGCTGGCAGAGGCGCGAGGGCGGCGGCGTCTCGATCCGCTGGGACGAGCGCGGGCCCGGCGTTTCGCGACCGCCCCCGGGCGGGGACGGCGTGGGAATGGCCATCCTGCAAGGCTCCGTCGATCAGCTGGGCGGCACGATCCGGATGGACTGGCGCGACGCGGGCCTCCTCTGCACCATCGACCTGCCCGAAGACACGCTCGCGCCCGCCGCCAACCCCGTTTCGCAGCCGGAGGCGCCTACGCGCGCGGAACTGCCGCCGCTGCGGGTGCTTCTGGTCGAGGACGAGTACCTCGTCGCGCTGGACGCGGCGGAGACGCTGGAGCAGATGGGCTGCTCCGTGATCGGTCCTGCGCGCGACCTGTCCGAGGCCGAAGGTCTTCTGGAGGATCGCGCCTGGAAGCTGGACGCTGCCGTCCTCGACGTGACCGGCGAGGGCGCGGAGAGCGTGGAATTCGCGCGGCGCCTTGCGGCGCAGGGCATCGCCCCGGTCTTCCTGACGGGCTACAGCGAGGTGCCGGGCGCGCGCGAGGGCGAGCGCTGGATCGTCCTGTCGAAGCCCCTCGTCGCCGCCGACCTCGCCGAGGCGCTCCGTCAGGCCACAAGGGGCTGATCCGCTAGAGCGTGCGCGCCAGCGCCTCGAGCTGGTCGGCGGCGATACCCCAGCCCTCGTGGAAGCCCATCGCCTCGTGGCGGGCGCGCGTCTCCTCGCTCCAGTGCATGGCGCGAGCGTGGTAGCGGGTGCGCCCGCCGTCCGCGTCCGCGAGGCGGATCTCGCCGACCATGAAGGGCTCGCCGGTGGGGCGCCAACCGGGGAGGAACGCGTCGGTGAAGACGAGGCGCTCTCCGGGCTCGACCGCGAGGAAGACGCCGGGGTTCTCGACGCGCTCGCCCTCCGGTCCCTCCATGATGTTGAAACACTCGCCCCCGGGCCGGAGGTCGAGCCGCGCCTCCGTCACGCGCCAGGGTTTCGGGCAGAACCAGTCCTTCATCAGCTCGGGCTCCGTCCAGCAGCGCCAGACATTGGCGCGCGGGGCGTCGAGCACGCGTTCGAGGACGAGGTCGCGGGATGTGTCGGTCATTGGGGCAACTCCGTTCGCGCGGTGGTCCGCGCCTTCGACAATGCGCGCCGTGACGGACTCGTTCCGGCGGATTGCGCCCAGCATATCATGTAGAAGAACAGTGGCGAGCCCCCGGCTCAGCCGAGGCTCAGCGGCTCGGTCATGCCGCTCGCCTCGAGATCCCAGCGCGCGTGCCACGCACCACCCGACCGCTCCAGGAGGAGGTAGTTCCGCTCGGCCACGTAACGCAGTCGCTGGCCGGGAATGCGCTCCACGCGGATCGGGTTCTCCGGCAGCGGGTCCTCGCCCAGCCAGGCGAGCGCGTGGAGAAACCGCGCCCAGCCGCGCGGCGGCGCCCGGTGCGCGATGCCCGAGGCGACGAGCTGGTTGAGGCGCAGCCCATCCCCGAGGTCCATCACCGCCCGCGTGGCGAGGTGGATCTCGCCCGAGACCGCCGTGATGTCGTGCCCGTCCCGCCGCGCGAGGTTGCGCACGAGGCGCAGCATCCGCCGCCATTCGTCCCGGTGCGCGCGGCTCTGCCACTGGTCGCGCAGGTCGTCCTCGTATTTCTGCATCCGCGGCACGGCGACCATCAGCGCCTCGAGGATCGACAGCCGCGGCCCGAGCAGCGGCACGCTCGACAACAGGAGCCTGTGGCCCGCCATGTCGCGCGCGGCCTCGGTCTCCATCATCGCCCATCCGCCGGATCCCATGACCTGCCGCCGCGTGCGCTCCGAGCGGAGGTCGGGCGCGAGGATGCGCAGCTCCGGCGCCGCGACGGACCAGCCGAGGTGATGGCCCTCGCGGTCCGCGAAGCGGAGGGGCAGGTCCCCCTCCGTCGCGGCCTGCTGGAAGATAAGGAACGCCTCGCGCGCGGCGGAGAACAGCGTCTGCCCCACCGGCGAATAGGTCCGCGACCGGCGGAGCGAGCCCCAGCCGTCGCAGATGTCGTGATCGTCCCACTGCATGAGCGAGGGCACCCGCGCCATCACCCACGCGACCTCGGGCGCGGCATAGAGCGCGGCGTAGCGCCCGAGGAACCGCTCGCGCAAATGGTGGCGCAGGTCGGCCAGCGCGGCCTGCGAGGGGTCGCGCGGCACCTTCTCGGGCCAGTCGTGGCTGAGTTCGTGGCCTTGCGTCACCTCGTCGGCATAGACCTGGTCGCCGCCGTGGAGGAGGAGCGCGAAGGGGGACTTCCGGTGTTCCTCGCGCAGGCGCGCCCACATGGCGTTCCGCTCGGAGCCTTCGCGCTCCATGTCGCCGACCTCCTCGCCGTTGCAGGAGACGTAGGCGAGGCGCAGGTCGCCGCCGACATCGCCCGCCACCTCGTAGTCCTGCCCGTCCCAGCGGTAGGAGGAGGCGCGATCGGCGGGCAGCGCGAAGCGCACGCGCCAGGCGGTCGCCGCGTCGAAATGGGCGAGGCGCTGCGCGCGGACCTCCTCCCCCGCGACGAGGACCGGAGCGGGCTCCTCCCCCCTCGGCGTCAGGAAGAGGGCGGCGAGGCGAAGCTGCCCCTCAGCGATGGTGTCGAGGAAGAGGATGGGCCCGATGGGCAGGGGCGTGGCGGTCTGCATCAGGCTGAGCTAGGGCTTCGGGCGGCGATGCGCAAACCCGACGGCGCGGTTTTCCGCCGGATGTGCAACGCCTTGCGCGACTCGGCCCGGCGGACCTAGCGTCGATCACCGAAAGTCAGCCCCATGAGGTCCGCCATGAACCGCGCCGTCCCCCTCCTCCTCCTCGCTGCCTGCATCCCCGGCCTCGCGACCGCCGAAGTGACGGAAAGCACCGTCACCATCGAGCGCCCCGGACAGGACGTCATCGGCACGCTCGCCCTGCCCGCGGGCGATCCGGCGCCGGTCGTGCTGCTCCTCCACGGGTTCACCGGCTCGCGGAACGAGCTGATGACCGAAGCGGTGCCCGAGGGCATCTTCGCCCGCACCGCCGCGCGGCTGGCCGAGGCGGGATACGCCAGCCTGCGGATCGACTTCGCCGGGTCGGGCGAGGCGACGGCGGAGATGAGCTTCGCCGAGACGACCTTCGAGGGGCAGATCGCCGATGCGCTGGCCGCCGTCGCATATCTGCAAGGGCTCGACAGCGTGGCGGGCGACGACCTCTTCCTCATGGGCTGGAGCCAGGGGGGCCTCGTCGCCAGCGCCACCGCGGGGCGGAGCGGCGCCTTCGATGCCGTGGCGCTCTGGAACGCGGTCGCGACGCCGGTGGAGACGTTCACCGCCATCCTGACGCCCGCCACGGTCGAGGCGGGCCTCGCGGCAGGCGCGGACGAGGCGGTTCCGGTGACGCTTCCCTGGGCGGAGATCACGCTCAACGGCGCGTTCTTCGCGGGGCTCGGCGCCATCGACCCGCCCGCCGAGATCGCGGCCTATTCCGGCCCCCTCTTCGTCGCGCAAGGCAGCGCCGACGACCTCGTGCCGCCCGCCTCGGCCGACCTCTTCATCGCCGCGCACGAGGGACCGGAGGAGCTCTGGATCGCGGAGATGGACCATGTCTTCAACGCCTTCGCCACCGATGCCGTGCTCGAGGAGATGATCGCCGCCAACGTCGCCTTCTTCGACGCCCACGCCGACTGAACATGGCCGACGGCTTCGAGGGGATGATCGCGGAGGCGCGGGACTTCTTCACGCGCCTTCGCGCGGACAACACCCGCGACTTCTTCGAAGCCAACAAGGCGACCTATACCGACCGCGTCCGCAAGCCCGCCGAGCTGCTCGCCGATCTCTTCGCCGAGGACCTCGGGCGGGCGACCGGCGCGGCGCATGGGCCGAAGGTCTTCCGCATCCACCGCGACGTGCGCTTCTCGGCGGACAAGACGCCTTACAAGGAGCATCTGCACATCCTCTGGTCCCGCCCCGGCGCGGCGGTCGCGCCCGCCTGGTTCTTCGGCGTCTCGCCCGACTACCTGCTTCTCGGGATGGGTGTCATGGACCTCGAGAAGGAAACCCTCGCCCGGTTCCGCCGGATGGTGGACAAGGAGGGCGACGACCTGACCGACGCGATGGAGGCGGCCGCGCACAAGGGCGTCACGCTGTCCGATTGGGGACCGGAGCCGCTCAAGCGGGTGCCGAAGCCCTGGGACGAGGGGCACCCCCACGCCGACCTCCTCAGGCGCAAGGCCTTCGCCGTGCACGCGCCGCTGCCCGAGGGGTGGGAGGCGCGCGGCCTCCTGCCGTCGATGACCGCGCTCCTTCCGCCGATGCTGCCGGTCTGGCGCATCCTGGACGGGGCATTCCGGCCCTAGCCGAGCCCGTCCGCGCCGTGGGCGAGGATCACGGGGACGATCAGGTCCTCCTCGTCCTCGAGGTGCCGCCCGATCAGCCGCTCCAGATCGCCGAGGCCCCCGCCGAGCGCGGCGGCCGCCGTCCTCGGGTCGGCCCCGCCAGCCGCCTCGATGGCCGCGTTCGCCTGTCCGACGAAGCGGTTCAGGATGCCGTCGAGCGCGTGGTGGTCGGCGTCGAGCAGGTCGAAGCCCCGCGCGATCCGGGCGTCCTTCTCGCGCAACAACGGGAAGTAGTGGTGATCCTCGATCTGGTGATGCCCGTGAAGCTGATTCACGAAGAGCCCGCCATACCGCGCGATCCCCTGCGCGAAGGCGCGCGGATCGCGGTTTCCGTCGAGGAAGCCCTCCGTCTCGCGGGACATGTGCGCCATGAGCTGGCGGAACATCATGTGCCGCTCCAGCCAGAAGCTGACGAGGCCGTGGAACTGCGGATGCGCCTGCCAGCTTTCGCGCGGGTGCGTCTGGAGGAGGAGGCGCAGCGGCTCGGGCAGGCCGGGCCTGGTGTCGAGGTCTTCGGAGATCATGGGCAGGCACATAACCCCGCCCGCGCCGGGCGCAAGGGTCAGCCGCCGAGATGCGCCGCGCCGTGCGCGACGGCCCGCCGGACCTGCCGCTGCCGCTCGCGGAACCGGGCGCGGTCGGCCTCGGTGAACTCGTCGGCACAGCGGTGACAGGCGACCCCCTCCTCGAATTCGGGCCGCGTCCGGTCCTCGGGCGCGAGCGGCCTGCGGCAGGCTCGGCAGAGCGAATAGGGCATCTCGCGCAGGCCGTGGCCCACCGCCACCCGCTCGTCGAAGACGAAGCAGCCGCCGCGCCACAGGCTTTGCTCCTCGGGGACCTCCTCGAGGTATTTCAGGATGCCGCCCTTCAGGTGATAGACCTCCTCCACCCCCTGCGCCCTGAGGAAGGCGGTGGACTTCTCGCAGCGGATGCCGCCGGTGCAGAACATCGCGATGCGCTTGTTGTGAAAGCGCTCGCGGTTCGCCTCCCACCAGGCGGGGAAGTCGCGGAAGCTCTGCGTGCCGGGAGCGACCGCGCCCTCGAAACTGCCGATCTGCACCTCGTAATCGTTGCGCGTATCGATCAG
>NZ_JBQLZP010000123.1:0-1560 GCF_052168335.1 Roseicyclus sp.
GGCTGGAGCTGACCGACATCCGCTTCAAGGACGAGCGACACCTCCTCAGGATCATCGACAAGATCGTGTCCGCCGTGGGCCGGCGCGTGGACGAATCGAACCCCTACGTCGACGCCCGCCTCAAGGACGGCTCGCGCTTCAACGCGATGGTGCCGCCGGTCGCGGTCGACGGCTCGCTCGTCTCGATCCGCAAGTTCAAGAAGGAGAAGCTGGGCGTCGACGACCTGGTGAAGTTCGGCGCCTTCTCCGAGGAGATGGCGGCCTACCTCCAGGCCGCGGTCGCCACGCGCCTGAACGTGATCGTCTCGGGCGGTACGGGCTCGGGCAAGACCACGACGCTCAACGCGCTGTCGTCCTTCATCGACAACAAGGAACGTATTCTCACGATCGAGGACACCGCGGAACTCCAGCTCCAGCAGGTCCACGTCGGCCGGATGGAAAGCCGCCCGCCGAACGTGGAGGGCAAGGGCGCCGTCACCCAGCGCGACTGTCTCAGGAACGCGCTCCGGATGCGTCCCGACCGCATCATTGTCGGCGAGACGCGCGGCGAGGAGGTGATCGACATGCTCCAGGCCATGAACACGGGCCACGACGGGTCGATGACCACGATCCACGCCAACTCCGCCCGCGACGCCTGCTCGCGTCTCGAGAACATGGTGGCGATGTCCGGGATCGAGATGCCGATCAAGGCCGTCCGCGCCCAGATCGCCAGCGCCGTGAACCTCATCGTGCAGGCGAGCCGCCTTCAGGACGGCTCGCGCCGGATGGTGTCGATCACCGAGGTGACCGGCATGGAGGGCGAGGTGATCTCGATGCAGGAGGTGTTCCGCTTCCAGCGCACGGGTCTCAAGCCCGACGGCAAGATCCAGGGTCACTTCACCGCCTGCGGCGTGCGCTCGCACTACGCCGAACGTTTCCGCCAGTGGGGCTACGACCTGCCGGCGGCCATCTACGAACCCGTCGCCGCGGAGTAGGCCGACATGCAGCTTTCCATCGAACCGCTCATCTATATCGGCATCTTCATCGGCGTGCTCCTCCTGGTGGAGGGCATCTACCTGATGGTCTTCGGCAAGACGATCAGCCTGAACGCCCGCGTGAACCGCCGCCTGTCGATGCTCGAACAGGGCGCGAGCCGCGAGGACGTGCTCGCCCAGCTCCGCAAGGAGATGGCGCAGCACAAGGGGCGCGTGCGCGTGCCCTTCTACTCGCTCATCGCCGACAAGGCGCAGAAGGCCAACATCGCCTTCACGCCCGAACAGCTCATGATGGTCATGGCGGGCCTCACGGTCGTGACCTTCGTCCTGCTCTCGATCCTGACCACGGCCTCCTTCCCGATCCGGTTGCTCGTATCGGTCGTGATGGGCGTGGGCGCGGTCTACCAGTGGGTCGCCTCGAAGGCGAAGAAGCGCATCGCCAAGCTCGAGGAGCAGCTTCCCGACGCGGTGGAGCTGATGGTGCGGAGCCTCCGCGTGGGCCACCCCTTCGTCTCGGCCGTGCACACCGTGGCCCGCGAGATGTCGGACCCGCTGGCCTCCGAGCTCGGCATCATCGCCGACGAGG
>NZ_JBQLZP010000124.1:0-6198 GCF_052168335.1 Roseicyclus sp.
ATCTTCCGCACCGCGCATGGCGGGCGCATGGCGCTGACGCTGCAATCGGCCGCCGCGCCCCGCAGCTTCGAGGGCGCGCTCCGCATCGAGGGGCCGCGCCTGCGCGACGCGCCCGCGATGGCGGAGCTGCTGAACCTCATTTCCGTGGTCGGTCTCCTCGAACAGCTCTCGGGCGAGGGCATCAACCTGGGCACGGTCGAGGCCCGCTTCGCGCTCACGCCCGAGCGGCTGACGCTGGCCGAGGGCACGGCGGTCGGCCCGTCGCTCGGCATCTCGATGGACGGGGTCTACGACATCGCGTCGCGCCGCTACGAGATGCAGGGGGTTGTCTCTCCGCTCTACATGGTCAATGGGCTCGTCGGCGCGCTCTTCGCGCCGCGGCGCGAGGGGCTGTTCGGGTTCACCTACCGGCTGACCGGCACCGCGGAGCAGGCGAACGTGTCCGTGAACCCCCTGTCGATCCTGACGCCCGGCATCTTCCGCGAGATCTTCCGCAGACCGCCGCCGGACCTGACCGAGACCCCCGCGAACTGAGACGATGAAACTCGACGATTTCGATTTCGACCTCCCCGAGGAGCTGATCGCCACGCGGCCCGCGCGCCCGCGCTCCTCCGCGCGGCTGCTGGTGGCCGAGGGCCCGGCGACGCGGGACGCCCATGTCCATGACCTTCCGACGATCCTGAGGCCCGGCGACCGGCTGATCCTGAACGACACCCGCGTGATCCCCGCGCGCCTGACCGGCACCCGCCTCAGGCAGAGCGCGCAGGGCCCCGTCACCGCGAGGATCGAGGTCACGCTGATGGAACCGCAGGCGGACGGCACCTGGTCGGCCCTGGCCAGGCCGCTGCGCAAGCTCGCGCTGGGGGAAACGGTCGTCTTCTCCGACGCGCTCTCGGCCGAGGTCGCGGCGCTCGAGGGCGGGCTGCGCCTGCGCTTCAACCTGGCGGGCGAGGATTTCGACGCGGCGCTCGAGGTCGCGGGCGCCATGCCGCTGCCGCCCTACATCGCGGGCAAGCGCGCCCCCGACGAGCGCGACCGCGAGGACTACCAGACGATTTGGGCCGCCCGCGCGGGCGCCGTCGCGGCGCCGACCGCGAGCCTGCATTTCGACGAGGCGCTGGTGGCCGCGCTGGGCGCGGCGGGGATCGACTTCACCTTCGTCACGCTCCACGTCGGCGCGGGCACGTTCCTGCCGGTGACGGTCGACGACGTGACCACCCACCGGATGCACGCCGAATGGGGCGAGGTTCGGCCGAAGGCGGCCGAGGAGATGAACGCGACCCGCGCCGCGGGCGGGCGGATCATTCCCGTGGGCACCACCGCGCTTCGCCTGATCGAGACGGCGGCGGCCGAGGACGGCACGATGCGCCCCTTCGAGGGGGAGACCGACATCTTCATCTACCCGGGCTACCGCTGGAAGATCGCGGACGGCCTCGTCACCAACTTCCACCTGCCGAAATCGACGCTGATGATGCTGGTCTCGGCGCTGATGGGGCAGGAGCGGGTGCGCGGGATCTACGCCCACGCCATCGCGGCGCGCTACCGCTTCTTCTCCTACGGCGACGCATCCCTACTCATTCCGTCGCGAATCTGACAGACGGACCGGGAAGGCGCGGCGAGGCTCCGGGCTGATCCCCGGCGGACGGACCGCGAGGAGGCCCGCATGCTGATCGTCCTGCGCAACACCTGGCCCCTGTTCCTGGGGCTCACGTTCCTGATGCTCGGCAACGGTCTTCAGGGCACGCTTCTCGGCATCCGGGGCGCGCAGGAGGGCTTCACCACGGGCCAGATGTCCGTCGTGATGTCGGCCTACTTCGTGGGCTTCCTCTTCGCCTCGCGCATGGCGCCCGCGATGATCCGGCGCGTGGGCCACGTCCGCGTCTTCGCGGCGCTCGGCTCGTGCATCTCCGCGGCGCTGATCCTGTTTCCGACGATCACCGACCCGATCGCCTGGACGCTCCTGCGCATGGTCCTCGGCTTCTGCTTCTGCGGGGTCTACATCACTGTCGAGAGCTGGCTCAACGACGCCTCCACGAACGAGACGCGGGGCCGCGCGATGTCGCTCTACCTCATCGTGCAGATGGTCGGCATCATCGCGGCGCAGGCGCTGGTGAACCTGCCCGACCCCTCGGGCTTCGTCCTCTTCGTCATCCCCTCGGTCCTCGTCTCCATCGCCTTCGCGCCGATCCTGCTGAACGCCGGTCCGGCACCCGTGTTCCAGTCCACCAACCGGATGAAGCTGATCGAGATCTACCGGACCTCGCCCCTGGGCTGCGTATCGGTCTTCCTGCTCGGCGGCATCTTCTCGGCCATGTTCGGCATGGCGGCGGTCTTCGGAACGGTGGCCGAACTCAGCGTCCGCGAGATCTCGATCTTCGTGGCGGTGATCTACACCGGCGGGCTCCTCTGCCAATACCCGATCGGCTGGCTCTCGGACCGGATGGACCGGCGGACGCTGATCCTCGCGCTGGCGGCGGTGGGGGCGGTGGCGGCCTTCGTCATCATGCCCTTCACCGGCGTGTTCGGCGCGCTCCTCGTCACGGGCTTCGTGCTCGGCGGCGTGGTCAACCCGCTCTATTCGCTCGCCATCGCCTACACCAACGACTACCTCCAGCCCGAGGACATGGCCGCCGCCTCGGCGGGCCTCCTCTTCCTGAACGGGATCGGCGCCATCGGCGGGCCGCTCCTCGTGGGGTGGATGATGTCGGAGCTCGGGCCGGGCGGGTTCTTCGCCTTCATGGGTGGGCTTCTGGCCGCGATGGCGCTTTATTCGGCCTACCGCATGACGCAACGTCCCGCGGGCACGATCACCGGCGCCTTCGTGCCGGTCGTGCCCTCGGTGTCGTCGGCGGCGGTCGCGGCGGTGGCGATCGAGGCCGTGCGCGACCCCGAGGAGGGCGAGGGACGGCCCGCGGAATGACTGGCAAGGGAGGAGACAGCGCAATGGCGAAGGAACAGGAGGAGGTCCTCGACTTCTGGCTCGGGGCCGGGCCCGAGTTCTGGTACAAGAAGGACGACGCCTTCGACGCCGAGATCCGCGAGCGCTTCGGCGCGCTCTGGGAGCGTGGCGCGCGCGGCGAGCTCGACGAGACCTGGGCGACGAACCCCAAGGGCGCGCTCGCGCTGATCGTGCTGCTCGACCAGTTCCCGCGCAACATGTTCCGCGGCGATGCGCGGTCCTTCGCCAGCGACGACCGCGCGCTGTCGACGGCCTGCTACGCGCTCGACCGGGGCTGGGACATGCGCATCGACCCCCCCGAGCGGCAGTTCTTCTACATGCCCTTCATGCATTCCGAGCGCCTGACCGACCAGGACCATTGCGTGCGGCTCAT
The DNA here is from genome assembly GCF_052168335.1 of Roseicyclus sp. Taxonomy (GTDB): domain Bacteria; phylum Pseudomonadota; class Alphaproteobacteria; order Rhodobacterales; family Rhodobacteraceae; genus Roseibacterium. The sequence goes on from NZ_JBQLZP010000124.1 coordinate 3,333, forward strand.
GGCCGAGCGGATGGAGGGCGACGAGAACCTCCTCCACGCCCGTGTCCACCGCGAGATCATCCGCCGCTTCAACCGCTTCCCCTACCGCAACGAGGCGCTCGGCCGGACCTCGGGCGCGGCCGAGCGGGAGTTTCTCGAAAGCGGCGGCTACGCGCAGATCCTCGAGGCGATGAAGGCCGGTCAGGGCGCCTGAAGCGCGGCCATCGCGCGGTCCGTCTCGGCGGCCTCGGCGGCGAGCCAGGACAGGAAGCGGCGCATCTGCGGGCGGTCGCGGGCGCGCTCGCGCACCTCGAGCCGCCAGGAACCGGGCGCCGGCAGCCACGCGTCGCGGAAGGCGAGGTGCAGCTCTCCTTCCGCCAGCGCGCCGAGGCAGAGTGACAGGGGCGCGAGCGCCATGCCCACGCCCGAGCGCGCCGCCTCGAGGAGCGTGCGGAAGCTCCGGTAGCGGTAGGCCCGGTCGAGGCCCGAGTCGCGCATCCCGAAGCGCTCGAACCAGTCGCCCCAGGCGGGCGCCACGGCGACGCCGCCCCGCCGCTCGAGTTCGAGGAGCGGATAGCCCTCGAGCGGCGCGTGCGCCGGATGCCGCGCGAGGCGGTCGATGTTCTCCTGCGTGCAGACGGCCACGAAGCGGTCGGCATGGAGCGCCTCGCCCCCCGCCACGTCGCGCCCCACCTTGAGGTCGGAGGCCCCGATCCTGAGCCGCACGTCCCCTTCGCCGTTCACGTTGAACAGGATGTTGGGATGCTCGGCGCGGAAGCGCGCGAGGCGCGGCGCGAGCCAGAGCTCGGCCCAGTCGGGCTCGGCCACGATGTGGATCTCGGCCACGCGCTGGAAGTCGAGATCCCGCGTCACCCGGTCGAGCGCGGCGAAGGCGGCCTGGAGATCGGGCAGCGCGCGTTCCAGCTCCGGCGTCGGCCGGAGGCCCGAGCGCCCGCGCATCAGGAGATCGACGCCGAGATAGCTCTCGAGGCTGCGAATGCGCTGGCCGACGGCGGCGGGCGTGATTCCCAGGGCATCGGCCGCGTCCTTCAGCGAGCCGGTGCGCAGCGCCATGTCGAGCGCCTGCAATGACTTCAGGTGCGTCGCGGCCTCCATTCGCTAAAGACTACCTTCATCCGGCAAAATCTCCAAACGAAGTGCGAAAGGCTGCCTTTGGCGGGCGAAAGAAAACCGCGTTTTGCTTTCGGGGCCGCATGGCGGAGGCTGGATGCATCGACCAGCCGGAGGAGGACGACCCCATGAAACAACTCAAGCGCTACGTGATCGAACGCGAGATCCCGGGCATCGGGCAGATGTCGCTGACCGAGCTCTGCGGCGCGGCCCGCGCCTCGAACCAGGCGCTCGACCAGATCGGCAGCTCGATCCAGTGGCAGCACACCTACGTCGCCGACGACAAGACCTTCTGCGTCTACCTCGCCGACGACGAGGCCACGATCCGCCGCCATGCCGAGCTCTCGGGCATCCCGGTCACGCGGATCACCGAGACCGCGCAGATCATCGACCCGCTGACCGCGAACAACTGACTGACCCGCGCGGACAGCGCCAAGCCGCCCGCATCCGCCGGGCGGCCTGGTCGTGTCCGTGCGGCGTTGCGCTGCAGGCAGGGCGGCCATTCCCCGCGCCTTGGCCGATTGCCCGCCCGCCGGTAAATGTTTAACGTTGAACAAATCGGACCGACCCCAGGAGACCCCAATGGCAGAGACCTTCGACGTCGTCGTGATCGGCGCGGGCCCCGGAGGCTACGTCGCCGCCATCCGCGCGAGCCAGCTCGGCCTGAAGACGGCCATCGTCGAACGCGAGCACATGGGCGGCATCTGCCTCAACTGGGGCTGCATCCCCACCAAGGCGATGCTGCGCTCCTCCGAGGTGTTCCACCTGATGCAGCGCGCCAGGGACTTCGGGCTGAAGGCCGAGAACATCGGCTACGACCTCGACGCGGTGGTGAAACGCTCGCGCGGGGTCGCCAAGCAGCTCAATTCCGGCGTCGGCCACCTGATGAAGAAGAACAAGGTGACGGTCGTGATGGGCGAGGCGACGATCCCCGCCAGGGGCCGCGTCAGCGTGAAGACCGACAAGGGCACGCAGGAGCTCCAGGCGAAGAACATCATCCTCGCCACCGGGGCGCGCGCGCGCGAGCTGCCGGGGCTCGAGGCCGACGGCAAGCGCGTCTGGACCTACAAGCACGCCCTCGTCCCCCCGCACATGCCCAAGAAGCTGCTGGTGATCGGCTCGGGCGCCATCGGGATCGAATTCGCGAGCTTCTACAACACGCTGGGCGCCGAGACGACGGTGGTGGAGGTCATGGACCGCATCCTGCCCGTCGAGGACGCCGAGATCTCCGCCTTCGCGAAGAAGAGCTTCGAGAAGCAGGGCATGAAGATCCTGACGAAGGCCATGGTCAAGAAACTCGACCGCGCCGCCGACAAGGTGACGGCCCACATCGAGGCGAACGGCAAGACCGAGACGATGGAGTTCGACACCGTCATTTCCGCCGTCGGCATCGTCGCCAACACCGAGAACCTCGGGCTCGAGACGCTGGGCGCGAAGATCGACCGCAGCTTCGTGGTGACGGACGAGTTCTGCCGCACCGGCGTCGAGGGGCTCTACGTCATCGGCGACGCGACGAACGGGCCGTGGCTCGCGCACAAGGCCAGCCACGAGGGCGTCATGGTGGCCGAGCTCATCGCGGGCCGGAACAACGTCCACCCGGTGAAGCCCGAGAACATCGCCGGCTGCACCTATTGCCATCCGCAGGTGGCGAGCGTCGGCCTGACGGAGGCCAAGGCCAAGGAGCGCGGCCACGAGATCCGCGTCGGCCGCTTCCCCTTCATCGGCAACGGCAAGGCCATCGCGCTGGGCGAGCCCG
>NZ_JBQLZP010000125.1:0-1669 GCF_052168335.1 Roseicyclus sp.
CGGCGGCGGCGAGGACCGGGCGCGCGAGGCGAAACCCGCCCGCAAGCCCGAGAGGGACGGCAAACCGGAGCGCGGCCCGCGCCCCGCCCCGCAGAAGGCGGAGCAGCCCGGCGCCCTCGGCTCGGCCCTGCTCGACGCGCTCAAGCGGAAGTAGCTCAGCGCGGGTCCGTCCCGGCGAAGGGGTGCGACCCCTCCCAGACCCGCCGCACGTCCCGCGCGATGAGGCGCGCCTCGATCCGGTCGAGCTCGGAGAGGGCGCGTTCCGGGTCGCCCGTCCGCGACAGCGCCGCGTCGAAGGCCCGCCGCACCGAGCGCGGCCGCCACGGCAGGACGGCGTTGGCGAGCCAGGCCCGGAGCTCGCCCGGGAGCCGGTCGTAGTCCCGCATCGGATCCCCGCTCCGCCGCCGGAGCCTCAGCGAGGTCCGCCCCCGGTTTCCGTGCCTCATGCCTCCTCCTCGGGATCGTCCACGGGATCGAGCACGAGGACGAGCCGCGCCTCCCCCGTGCCCTCGATGGGCGGCGAGCGGTGGAGGAGACCGGTCCGCGCACCCTGCGGCCAGAGCGTCCCGCGCAGGATCAGCGCGGCCCCGGTCGGCACGGTGAAGACGCGGGAGGGCGCCGCCCCGTCGGTCGAGACGCCGTATTGCGTGCCGGTGCCGCGATAGGTGCAGATCAGCCGCGCCGTCACCGCGTCGACGTGGAAGCGGCGGCAGGCATCCGTCGTCACCACGTCGAGCCTGAGGCGCAGCCAGGGCGCGCGCAGGATGCCGGAGAAGATCCCGGCCAGGGCCGCGATGTCGTCGATGAGCATGTCACGCTCGGGACCTTCCGGCGTGCCGGAGGCCTGACAGACCTGCGCCACGGCCGCGCGCACGGCCTCCGCGGGCAGGATGATCCGGGCCCTCGGCAGGCACGCGGGGTCGAGCCCGTCGATCCAGGCCCGGAAACCCGGGAGCGTCTGCCGCCGCCAGATCGCCGCCGCGCAGCCCGGATGCCGGATCGCCCGAAGCCCCTCGGGCGTATCGGCGACGCCGACCCCGACGGCGGCGTCGCGGACGACCTCGCGGACGAGCGGCTCAGTGGTCATGCTCCGCCTCCGCGGCGAGCAGGAGGAGGGACTGCGGCGCGCCGCCGACGGCGATGCGCTCCACCACCTCGAGGGTGTCGGCATCGACCATCGCCACCGATCCGGCCGCCGGGTCGGAGACGGCGATACGCTGCCCCCCGAAGGCCATCATCGGCCGCACGACGCCGCGCTCCATCGAATAGGCGCCGGTGACGCCCGCGGCCTCGCCCAGGATGCGCCCGGTCAGGGCGGAGAACCTCACGAGCCGTCCGTCGGAGAGCATGGCGAAGCCCTCCATCCCCGTCTCGTCCAGCGTCCAGGCCATGCGCGGCGCGGGCAGTTCGGCGAAGACGAAATCGCCGGTCTCCGACGACGGATCGACGATCGCCATGTGCGCCGCGCCCCAGTTGCCGACGAGGGCCATCGTGTCGCGCGGGCTCAGGAGCTGGCGGATCATGCCCTCGGCGGGAACCTCCGCCGGATAGGGAACGAAGCGCCCCGCGGGCGGCGTGACGGAGGTGTCGAAGACCGCCACGCCATCCTCGCAGCCGAAGGGGACGAAGCCCCCCGCCCTGCCCTCGCCCGGGAGGTTGAGGCGCTCCG